>CAYNVK010000007.1:0-20284 GCA_964400395.1 uncultured Lentimicrobiaceae bacterium
ATATCCATGCCCGCCTTCCGGCAACAGGTGCAGTTCAACCGGCCTGTTTGCATCACGCATGGCCTGGGCCATCACCAGCGCACTGTTGGCATAAGGATCGTCGGCAGTAGCAAACAGGAACATGGGTGGCGTATTGTCCAGTGGCGTATTTTCGGGCGAAACTTTATTTCCCGGGCCCTGGTCGAGGTAGGCCGGGTAAATAAGCATACCGAAATCGGGCATAAAAGGCTGCCTGTCGGCCTGATCCACTTCCGGGTACAGGTTGGTGCCGGGCAGGGTACAAAGTCGCGCCGAGAGGCTTGCCCCGGCCGAAAAACCCATAACCCCGATCCTGCCGGGATCCAGGTTCCAGTTGCCTGCATTTTCGCGAACCAGCCGAACAGCCCGCTGTAAATCCTGCAAAGCGCCATCGCGCTGGCCAGGCACCCGGTATTGCAGTACAAATGCTGTTATTCCGATGCTGTTAAGCCAGGTGGCTATTTCGTACCCCTCCAGGTCGATGGCCAGTATTTGGTAACCTCCGCCGGGGCATATAATTACCGCAGCGCCGGTACAGTTACGGCAATTGTTGTACACCACCAGGGCCGGATTGGTAACTTCGGCGATTCGCAATATGTTGTCGTGCTTATCCGCTTCAAAAACTGGATCTTGTTTTTGCTTTGTTCCGCCCGGTATGTTTGCGGGCCATAGTGCAATGGTTTGTCGTTTTTCGTGTTGGCCAAAAGTCAGTAAAGTGAGCATTGCCATAATAAACAGGAAGGTAAGTCGCATAAATCGGGTTGTAATGTAAATTGTTAAAAAACGCCATTTAGCTTACTGCGCCAGCGGAAGTGTAAAGGTAAAAGAGCTTCCCTGGTCAATTTTGCTTTCAACGGTGATGGTGCCCCCGTTTTTCTCGACAAAATCCTTGCACAGGATCAGGCCCAGGCCGGTGCCGGCTTCGCCCGCCGTTCCCTTGTTGAGAAAATGCTGGTCGTACCTGAAAAGTTTTGATATGCTTTCGGGTGTAAGCCCGATGCCTGAATCTATTACCGAAATATGAGCCGCATTATCGCCGTTCTGCCGGGCTTCAATATGTATACTGGTACCCGGGTGCGAATATTTTATGGCATTATTCACCAGGTTATGCACTACTGACAAAATCATATTTTCGTCAGCCTTCACCATCAGGTTGTCATCCGCTTTCGACACAATGAGTATATCCTTTTGTTTGGCTACGGTCTGCAGGTTTCGGGCGGCCTTACGGCATAACTCCGATATCGGGAACGATTTAGGCCTGTAAGTAATCATGCCGCTTTGCGAGGTCGACCAGGCAAGCAAGGTATTTATAATCTCGAACAGGTTAGTGGATAGTGAATGAATATCTTTTGCGAAAATCATTTTTTCCTTCTCGGTGAGGGTATCAAAATCGGTTACCCACATTTCGCTGAGGCCGTGAATAGAACTCAATGGATTTTTGATATCGTGGGCCAGTATCGTGAGAAACTTATCCTTGGATGCGTTAAGCATCACAAGTTCATCCTTTTGCTGGAGGATAAGACTGTTTTTTTCTTCGAGCTGTTTATTAGCCTTGTGCTTAATCCTGTTTTGCTTTACCAGGAAAATAACCAGGATGGCTATGATAACCAATATACCGGTGAGCAGGTACAGGAAGTAGTTCTTTTTCTGAATGTTGAGTTCCTTATCCAGGTTTTCCTTCACCAGGTTCGCGTTGTCGGCATCGCGCCTGGTAATTTCGTACTGGTAATGAATCTGCGAAACTTTTTCGGTGGTTTCGGCATTTAATATACTATCATTCAGCTGTTTTGATTTATCGAGGTAAGTATAGGCCAGCGCATAGTTTTTTCGGGCAGCATTGTAATCAGACAGGAACTCGTAGGTTTTTGCCAGCAAGTCTTTCGATCCCGTTTTCAGCGCCAGCTTTTCAGCCTGCTGAAGATATTCGCCCGCTTCCTTGATCCTTTTCAGATCGAGCATAATCTCGCCCATATTCATGTAATAATAACTGATATGGTACTGATCATCTGCCTGTTGCCACAGCTCCAACGCCTTGTTATGGTATTCAATAGCCCGATCGTATTCGCCCATTTTTTTATAGGTAAGTCCCAGGTTAATATATGCAGCAGCCTGGTACGACGGGTTCCCGTTTTTGCTGTAGATATCGGCAGCCGAAAGCAGGTATTCGCAGGCTTGCTGGTATTTTTGTTGTTTGGTTAACACGATGGCAATGTTCAGTTTGCAATCGGCAATGCCCGGCAATTCCTTTTTACGGGTAAAATAGCTGAGTGCTTTCTCATAAAATGATATGGCCATCGGCAGGTTCTTCAAATAATCGTGAACAATACCAATATTCATCAGTGCTTTGGCCTGTTTGGACGAATCGCCCGTTTCGCCAAAAAGTTGCTGCGATTTTTCGAAGTTATCCAGGGCCTTGTCGTACCACGATTTTTGCATATAAATAAGCCCGAGTAAGCGGAAAAGCGCTGCCGAATCCTTTTTTGAGCCATGCTGGCTTACCACCTCCAGCAACTGGTATTCAGTTTTCAGCGCATTATCCAGGTCCGATTGGTTGTAATATGCTTTACCCAGGGCGGCCAGACTCTTTATTTTATCCGCCGGCTTCAGTGGTTTTGCAAGTACTGCTTTAAGGCTATCAGTTTCTGATACCGCGGGAAGATTGGCGCCATATGCCAGTGTGCCCAGGTTCAAAACCAGGCCTGCCAGCAGCAGCATAATATACAATGGCCTCACCCGTTTATACACAGGCCTGGCATTTGGATTAAAATCTGGCAAAAATGAATTCCTCATGAAAGTTTAATAAAAGGTAAAGGTGTTTTCAAATAAAATAATTCTTCAGCTATCCTAACATTAACGGCTACAAAGAGCCTGCCCAAAACCGGGTGTTATCTTCGGTTTATCTGAATCATACACCGAAATTAAAGAAATTATGCGAAGTGATAAAATAATTTAATAAATATGTGCCCGAAATGTCTTTAACATTTCTCTGGTTTTTTTACGGTAAATTCCTGGCTTACTGATCAGAAGCTTCAAACCACACTTCTCATTTACCATTAAAAAACAAAACCCGGACAGCTATACACCATCCGGGCTTTTTTACAATTAAAACTTAACTTCCAGCCTGCAATGAGCGAACCATGGCAGACTGCCTCCTAACGATATAATTTATCGGCATTCCTGTATTCTTTCTTATCGAGGAACCAATCGGAATAGTCGCTGCCAACCGAAATGCTCCATGGTATAAATTTGAGAAAAGCTTCATTTACAGGAATTTTTTCGGCCGGGTAGCTGAATTTATCTACTGTATTGAGCCCCCACGGGAGATTATTCCGGGTAACATAATACCTTCCGGCAGCAGGGTTGCTATCGTCCTGATCGGTACCGAACAATTTCAGATCAGCCTTATCGGTAGGCGCATTGTTGATCAGATGCACTTCGTGGGAGCGATCGAGGTTTATAAAAATAAAAGGGTTATACGGGGGCACCCCAAGCTGGCTGAGTGCAACCGCACCTGTAAACGAAATGTTTATGCGCAAGGTATCAGGAGCCTGGTAGGGATCGCCTATAGTTGTATTAACGCCAACCTGCGTTCCGGCAACATGTGGCAGCACTTTAAAACCGTTATCAAACAGGATAAGCGTGGCTTTCGATTGACCAGCTTCGGTACCATTGGCTAACAATTCAATACCATTGCCGGTGATCCGGCTACCATTAAATGCCGAAACCAGCTTTGGATCAATGGGCAGCTGTATACCAAACCCATTCTGAAAACCGGCCCCCATAGCCCGCAGCACAAGCTTTCCTTCCACGCCAACAACTTTATTCTGCCCGTTGGTAACCTGGTTAAACTGGTAATCAAGAATCATGTCGTTAAAATCGTAATCCCCTTTCGAGGGCCACAAATCTTCGAAAGCAAGGGTTCCGAAATTTTTCTCGCTGGGAAAATAATTGTTAAATGCCTTTGTGGCGTCAGCAGGATAATCATCAAAGTTATCCGGAATTCCATCCTTATCCTTGTCGGCCTGGGTATAATCGGGCATTGGAACATGACTTACATCTATAGCCTGTATCGGATCGGCAGTAACATAGAAAACAGCATCATTGAAATCGTTATCCGAGCTGGAGTCTCGTTTTATATCCTCAACTCCTAATAAAAATTTACCGCGACCTATATCGTTACACAGTACAAAATGCTGTTTCAATGTGCTGTTGGCTTCCGGGTTAAGTTTCGGGTCGGAGTAAAATATCCAGTTACCCTTAGTAATTGAACCCTGAAACCCATCCGAAATTAAAACCCAGCCTATTTCCGTTCCTTTAGAAAACTGGCCTATATGTACTTTATTTCCTGCATTAAGGCCTCCGCCGCTTCCGGCAAAAGATGCATTCGGAAAAATAATATGAACCGTATCGATCTGATCGGCCGTCACCGGAGCATTCCCGGTTTTGTAGGTATAGTACCCAAGTACATTTCTGTAACCGGCACCTTCGCTTACAAACGTAACCCATACGTTGCAAGCCTCGTTAATAACAAGGTTCTGCTGGTTTGTAGCGGCAAAGTATTGTGGATGGCTGATTGGCAATGTAACTCTTTCGGGAAGAGTGGCATTGATATCATTCAGCATGCTTGCGTCGATAATATCGTTTTTGGGCTCGAGATTTTGAGGCACACCCAGGCTGTTGTATGCACCCAGGGGAACAATTTTGCTGTTTGTACTTTTAAATGCATATCCGCCTGTGCTTTTTGTTGTTGATACCTGCTGCAAACCGCCCAATGTACATTGCAGCAAGCCGTTATGAACCGGTACTGTTTGCATATTTACGAAACCGATGGCATCAGTTCCTACAGCAAGAGTCTTAACATAAGCTGCAATTTTGTAATCGCACTTAAAAAGACCATGAGCATCAGTAATACCGCTCAAAATCCTTTTCCCGCCGCTATCAGGGAATGCCGTATAAATATCAACGCGCATGCCTGCTACCGGGCCATTATTATTATCGAGCATGGTAACCTGTATGCCGACATCCTTTGTGGTTTGAAATTCAAAAGCCGGATCAACATTCAGGTCATAAATATTTTTTATGTCAGTTGATTGACCAGTATTGTCTTTTTTGCAGGAAATAAAAATTGATGAACTTGTACATGCTACAACGAGTATGGTACTGAGTAATCTGAGTTTATTTTTCATAATTACAGATGATTAATTGATCGTATTCCACATTTAAATCAAATAATTAATAACCGGGCATTGCTTTAGCATTCATCAATACTGAGGTAGGCAGTGCAGCATTTCTAATTAAGTTTTTTCGCTGATCAGCTCTTGAGCAGCCTGCTAAATAACTGTTGCACAAACACAATAATTTCCATTGAAAGCAAAACGCAGAAACCTGGCACCAAAAATATAAGGAATCAATGGGTTTGTATGTAGTTCAAAAAATGAATTGAATGCAAAGGAATGCCGACAATTATTGTAGATGAAAATCCAATATCATGTGGCTGAAACCACTACAAACAATAAGATGAAAGTAAAAGCAGGCTAAGAGCTATTTAACGAAGAAGACTGAAGGAGCCTCGCTGCGAGCGTTGCACATCGTTACGCAGCGAAGGGGCATATGTTGCTTCGAAAGTGTAAACGCCAATGGGGCAGTCTTCCCCTTTATAAGTGCCGTCCCACCCTTGCGACACATCCCGGGTAGTGTATATTAACTGGCCCCAGCGATTGAAAATATGCATTGTAAAGCTGTAAATGTTTTTTGCTACCGGCTTAAAGGTGTCGTTAATGGTATCGGTACCAGGGCTAAAGGCCGTTGGAAAATATACGGTTCCCTCGCAGCTTGGACCATTTATCAACATCAGCGTGGCCGATGCCGAATTTTTGCACCCAACAACCGGTTTTGTGTAAGTATACACTACGTCGTATTTGCCTTCCGGCAACTTGTATGGAGAAATGCTGTCGGCTTTAACTCCATTCACAAAATATTCGCCGCCCGAAGGTCTTCCCCCGGAAAGCTTTAACGCGGGCGAGGTAAAACATATATCGGGGAATGCCTCCATCAACACCTCCGGCAATGCTTCGAAACTGATAGCAACTACTGCCGCCGGACCTGCGCCGCAGCTATCGTTTAACCCGTAAACGCTCAGATTACCAGGCGTTGCACTGGCATCAAAATGGAGGCGTGCTGTGAGGCCGGTGGCTTCGATGGTAACACCTTTGCCTGAGTAGGACCAGTTATAGCTTGTGGAGCCGGGATCGGGGGTTACCTCAAAATCCAGCGTTCCTTCTCCGGCACAATGGACGCTTTTACCGGAAATAACCGGTAAAGCCGGTCTGCGTTTTGCTACAAAAGGGCTCGATGATAGTTGTGTTCCCGTAACATACCACCAGGTGTTAATGGTATTGTTATCACCAAAGTCGTTCGTCCATGTGTGACAACCTCCGGCATTGTTACAACCATTCGTGATGTTCGAAGCATTGGCGGCAATCCGCGAATCGTCCCAGTAGATTTTTAAAGGAGCACCTCCACCGGGGCGCACCTGTTTAACAATAATGCCATTGTCGTTATTTTCGATATCGAATATACGCAGGTTGGTAAGCCCGCTCAGGTTGGTAACGGCAAAAGTGAGTGGTTTCCCGTTGAAAACAGGCCGGCCCAGGTTGTCGTTGCCATCCCAGGTCAACTTGTTATACCCGTCGCCACCCGGATGGGCCAGCAGGTTTGCTATAATCTGCACATCTTCCGGATCGGCACCCGGATTCGGATTAACATCAATAAACAGTTTTATGATGCAGTCTTTCTCAACCCTGATGCTGAACGCAACACTGCCATCGCAGTTGGTGCGCAGCAGCACGGGGCCTGCCAGGCCCGAGGCGGCTTTTTGGGTGGGGAAAAGTGTGCTGTCAGGATCATTAAGAAATACCTTGTATTGCGGATATGTCGAAAAACCAGACCTGGACTTCCGGTCGTCGACTGTTGACCCGGTATTATCACAACCGGTTTTGTTACTCGAAAATGAAAACGATCCGCCCCTAAATCCATTACAGTCGACCTGGGTAACGATGCTGTCGTCAGAAAGGATCATCAGTTTACCGTAGAATTTATCATACGTAGAATACCCATCCGAACCACTCCAGAATTGCCAGGCCTTTGACCATACCCGGCCATTTATCACCTTATTGCCAGGCTTTACCACGCTGATATCGAAAAACTCGAGGTACCGGCGGTTGGCATCGTTAATTGCTCCCGAATAATTAAACTCAAAGTAATAATCGCCTTTGGTAAGGTTCTGTATTTCGAGATAATCGTATCCGCCGGCAGCGGGTTGAGGACCTGCCAGCGCCTGGTTATATGAACTTATAAATCCCGGTCCCGACGTTGGAACAGCAGCTTCGGGCCGCACAATGTTCCCGGCCGGATCCTTAATTCTGAAAACCAAATCCTGACCATTATCGCCCAATACTTTTCCAAAACCAAAACGGATTATTTCCGAAGCATCGGCTATGGTAACATGCAGCCTGAACTCAGGCGAAGCACCGTATAAACCAAAGAGATTGCGCGACCGGTTTAAACACAACTGCCCTTTCGAAGTGAGCGCAGGCATAACTTCACGGCTACCTTCGGCAAAAACGGCTGAACAAAAAAATGTTGCCAGGCAAAAAACAACAACACTTTTCAATGTATTTTTTTTCATCCGTTTAACTTCAATATTTGAGGGTCGGACGAAACTTGTTTTTTGCATTTCAGTATCTGAACCTGGCTTTTTAAAAACTCGTTTCATGGGTATCAATAGCAACACAGCCAAAACCTGTTACCAAACGAAAAGCCGGTATGCGGTGCAGCGCTTAAGAACCTGTAAATATCCGGACATCTTACGGATTTAACAAGATATTTTATTTACTGGTTCAAAATGGCAATTCAATTACCCATCGGCATTTGCCTCGTTTATTTATATCCTTCGTTATGCACGCTTTTAACGGCACGTCCCGAAGGATCGTTCTGGTTGCGGAACGACGCATCCCAGGCAAGTGCTTCGGGTGTGCTGCACGCTACCGAAGGCACCGAAGGCACACATTGGGCCGCCGTATCCGAGGGGAAATGATCGGCAAATATGGAGCGGTAATAATATTCCTCTTTCACCCGGGGCGGATTTACCGGGAAACGGTATTTTGCATTAGCAAGCTGTTCGTCAGTTACCTGCGAGGCAGTAAGTTCCTTCAAGGTATCAATCCAGCTATAGCCGACGCCATCGGAGAATTGCTCCTTCTGCCGCCAGGCAATACTTTCGGGCAGGTAATCTTCAAAGGCTTTACGCAAAATCCATTTCTCCATTTTGCCGTCCTTTGCCATTTTATCTTCGGGGTTCAGCCGCATGGCCACATCCATAAATTCCTTATCGAGGAAAGGCACCCGGCCTTCGACACCCCATGCTGCCAGCGACTTGTTGGCCCTCAGGCAGTCGTACAGGTGTAGTTTCGATAGTTTGCGCACAGTTTCCTCGTGAAATGCTTTTGCATCGGGTGCTTTATGAAAATACAGGTAGCCGCCGAAAATCTCATCCGCTCCTTCGCCTGAGAGCACCATTTTAATACCCATTGATTTGATAACCCTGGCCATGAGGTACATGGGCGTTGAAGCCCGGATGGTGGTAACATCGTAGGTTTCCAGGTGGTAAACCACATCACGCAGGGCATCCAGGGCTTCCTGAATGGTAAATTCTATTTCGTGATGCACGGACCCGATATGATCGGCTACCACGCGCGAGGCTGCCAGGTCGGGCGAACCTTTTAAGCCCACGGCAAAAGAGTGCAGTTGCGGATACCAGGCATCTTTCAGGTCGTTGGATTCAATACGGCGGGCAGCATATTTTTTAGCAATAGCTGATACAATGGATGAGTCGAGACCACCCGAAAGCAGCACACCGTAAGGCACATCGGACATCAGCTGGCGATGCACTGCCTTTTCGAGCGCCGAACGAAGCTCAGCGATGTCGCTGTGGTTATGTTCAACAGCGCTGTAGTCTTCCCAGTCGCGTTTGTACCATTTGCGCAATTCGCCTTCTTTACTGTACAGGTAATGCCCGGGCAGAAACTCCTCAATGCGGTTGCAGATACCCTCGAGGGCTTTGAGCTCCGATGCCACATAAAAATTGCCAAACTTATCCCAGCCCATGTATAGCGGAATGATGCCCATATGATCGCGGGCCACCAGGTAACAATCATTCTCCGCATCGTAAAGTGCAAATGCAAATATCCCGCTCAGGTCTTCGATAAAATCAATCCCTTTTTCGCGGTACAGGGCCAGGATGACCTCGCAGTCGGAATGGGTCAGGAAATCGTAGCTTTTGGAAAGACTTTTGCGGATTTCCATATGGTTGTATATCTCGCCGTTAACGGATAAGATCAGCTTCCCATCCTTACTTTTCAGGGGCTGCCCTCCCGACTGGGGATCGACAATGGAAAGCCGTTCGTGGGCCAGTATGGCTTTTTCGCCACAATAAATACCTGACCAATCAGGGCCACGGTGCCTGATTTTTTTCGACATTTCAAGTACCTGCAGCCGTAAATCCTGCGAAGCAGACTTCAACTCAAAAACTCCTACAATTCCACACATAACTATACTTTTTTTAGTAAAACATCTTTTTTATCGCGGCAGCGAACATAAAAAAAGGCCTCCCGTGTGGAAAGCCTTATCTATTTTTTCAAAACACAATACAGCTTTCCTAATCCGACAGGGGATTAAAATTATTAAAAAGTGTATTGGTATTGTTTAACATGATTCGTTGTCGTTTTGTAAGTACAAAGATAACTTAAAATTAAACACAGCACCTTTTTAAAACAGAAAATTTATGTTCTATTGGTAAAACCATGTGTTTAATCCATGTAAATAACTGTTGGCTATACTGCCTTCACCAGGAAATAATTCTTCTTCCCTTTTTGTGCCAGTATGTACCTGTTATTGAGCAAATGGCTGACAGTTAATACAGTATCTTCCTGTGCTTTTTCCTTATTTACCTGCACGCCGCCGTCCTTAAGCATACGCCTGGCTTCGCCTTTGGATGGGAAAATGCCAGTTTTCTCCGACAGGAAATCAACCATTCCAATACCGGCTTCGAGCTCCGTACGGCTGATTTCACTTTGTGGAACACCTTCGAAAACACTTAACAATGTTTTTTCGTCGAGCTGGCGTAAGGTTTCGGTGGTGCCTTTGCCGAACAGTATTTCGGAAGCCTCCACGGCCTGGTTGTATTCGGCCTCGCCGTGTACCCTTATGGTGAGGTCCTTTGCCAGCGCTTTCTGCAACGCCCTGAGGTGAGGGGCCTGTTCGTGTTCCTGCTCCAGCACTTCAAGCTCGGCGCGGCTGAAGAGGGTAAAAATGCGGATGTATTTCTTCGAATCCTCGTCGCTGCAATTGAGCCAGAACTGGTAAAAAGCATACGGCGATGTTTTTTCTGGATCGAGCCAGATATTACCTTTTTCGGTTTTCCCGAATTTGCCTCCATCCGCTTTTGTGATCAGCGGACAGGTAACAGCAAAGGCTTCGCCACCGGCTTTACGGCGGATCAGTTCGGTGCCGGTAAGTATATTGCCCCACTGGTCGCTGCCACCCATTTGCAGCCTGCAATTTTTATTTTCGTAAAGGTGCAGGAAATCGTAACCCTGTACCAGCTGGTAGGTAAATTCGGTAAACGAAAGCCCTGTTTCCAGCCGTTTCTGAACCGAATCCTTGGCCATCATATAATTAACGGTAAGGTGTTTGCCTACTTCGCGAAGGAAGGAAAGAAACGAAAACTCCTTCATCCAGTCGTAGTTATTCACAATTTCGGCATGGTTAGGCTTTGCCGGATCAAAGTCCAGAAACCGCAGCAACTGTACTTTTATGCACTCCTGGTTATGCCTCAGCAGTTCCTCGCTGAGCAGGTTGCGCTCTTCGCTTTTACCCGACGGATCGCCGATCATGCCCGTGGCACCGCCCACCAAAGCCAGGGGCTTGTGCCCGGCTAACTGCAGGTGTTTCAGCATCATAATCGAAACCAGGTGGCCAATATGCAGTGAGTCGGCCGTTGGGTCGATGCCTACATAAGCCGTGGTCATTTCTTTTTCAAGCTGTTCGGCTGTGCCGGGCATCACATCGTGTATCATCCCGCGCCAGCGCAGTTCTTCAATAAAACTCATAAAAAACGATTTGTGCGCAAAGTTAAGAAAACAATCGATTGGCTGTGTTTTGAAAGCATTTCAGAAATCACTCCTGTTATAAAAAGAACTTCAGAAGCCATAACCAGAACAGCGGATCGCTGATTTCAACGTTCTTGCTTTCAACATCATTCAATTCCCTGATTCAGCTGACATTCAAAATCAATTCACAAAATGGCAATATACTACCTTGTATTTTACTCCCTGGCGAAATACATAATTAACTATTAACTTGTATTTTAGATGATTTATGGTGCTATTGCTTTTCGGAATGGACGGGAAAGGTGAAATACGCAGGATGTATGTTTTAATCGATAAAAATGATAGTTTTGCAACATGATACTTGTTACCGGCGGAACAGGATTAGTAGGATCCTACCTTTTACACGAACTTACCGGCAAGGGCCAGCAGGTGAGGGCATTGCTGCGCCCGGGCAGGAAACCCTACGAAACACGGAAACTATTTAGCTGTTTCCCGGGGGATACCAGCCGCCTGATTGACCAGGTGGAATGGGTTGAAGGCGATGTGCTCGATCCGTTTTCGCTGCAGCAGGCCATGCAGGGTGTTGAGTATGTATATCATTGCGCAGCCATGGTTTCGTTTAACCCGCGCGATTTGAAGCAGATGCTTGCTGTTAATATTGAAGGCACCGCTAACGTGGTGAATGCCTGCCTGGGTAACGGGATAAAAAAACTATGTTACGTGAGTTCCATTTCGGCGCTGGGCCAGGCCGAAAGAGGCGAAATAATTAACGAAAATGCCAAATGGAAAACATCGCGTACCAACAGCGGGTATTCGGTAAGCAAATATGGTGGCGAACGCGAAGTATGGCGGGGGATTGAAGAAGGGCTGAACGCTGTGATTGTAAATCCCTCGGTTATTATTGGCGCAGGATGCCATCCCGGGGCTATCAATAAACTGTTTCAGAATATTAAAAATTACATCCCTTTTTATTCGGCAGGCGTTAACGGTTATGTTGATGTTCGCGATGTGGCCCGTGCCATGGTGCTGCTGATGGAAAGCGATATAAACGGTGAGCGTTTTGTATTGAACAGCGAAAACATTGCTTTGCGCGACTTTTTAACAATGGCTGCCGATATACTGAAGGTGAAACATCCCAGCATTGCGCTGAATAAATCGCTTATGTCGGCACTGGCATGGATAGAAGAAAGCCGTGCCCGGCTGATGAGAACAAGCCCGTTGCTCACGCGGCAGAACATCAGGGCTGCCATGGCAAAATCGTATTACTCGGCCGAAAAATTACATGCAGCAACCGGTTTTACTTTTATTCCGGTTAAAGAAAGCCTCGCTGAGGCACTACGGATTCTTGAAATCGTAAGGAAATAATTTCAAAAGCTAACCACACAAAATGAAGACTGCCGGATTGCTCCGGCAGTCTTTTTGCTGTGTAGTGGCAAAGGGAAGTAGTACAAGCTGTCCAAGTTATTTCTTTTTTTTGATCCTTTTGCCAGGTTCAAAAAATGATAGTTCAATGTAACCGGTCTCAATCTTTCCTTGCGGTCCGGTCGAGACCGGTATCATAATCCAAAGTTAACCAAAAACCACTTTACCAACTTTGTTCATTAGTTTATAGCCAACCTAGGAAAAGGTAATAGGGCTTCATAAAAAAAATTTAAACTTTTTTATACGGATTGTCACATCCGATTGTTTTTCAGCGAAATAGATTTCAGCAAAGTTTTAAATCTTTTTAAATTTCCTATTTCAGTTCGAAGGAGGTCTGGCCGATTTCGCGGTCTTCGGTGAAAATATTAACCAGGTATTTTCCTTTTATCAGCTCAGCACCGTTGGCAGGGCGTTCGAAATACGTGCAAACATCAGCTGACTCACCTTCAAAATTAAGGGTTTCCATGGCTGAGAATTGCAACGTTTGGCCCAGGAACTGGAAAGTATAAGCCGGTCCGCGGGTAAGAATTACATTGTCGGGACGTGCAATCCGCACAAAGAAGCGTTTATAACCTGTACTCACCAGCTTGTTTTCGCCCACGGTAAAGCACACCTTAATCTTATCGGTACGGGCTGCCTTATCAGTTTCTTTTTCTTTATCAACGCCTTTCGATTTATAGGCTACAGCCGAAACTTTATATGCTTTCAGCACAGCAGCCCCGGTAATTTTTTCGTTCAGCGCTTCCTTGTCTTTCGACAGGTTAGTGGTTTTTTGCTGTTCGAGGTTAAAGTCGACTTTTATTTTTTCGTTTTCGTCCTTCAGTGCGCGGTTAACGGTAAAGAGTGAGTCGATCTGCTGTTTGTAAACCTGGGTTATTTGCTGCAACTGGGCGAGTTTTTGTTTAACCACAACCAGTTCGGCCTTGCTGCCAAGGAGTTGTTTTATTTCCTTGGCACGGGCGTTAATAATGCTGTCGCGATCGGAAAGCGAGTCGCTGAGTTGGCCATACGAAACTTTTACACGTTCATGCTCGGCCAGCAGTGAGTCGAGCTGGCCTTTTAGTTCGGTATTTACAGCTTCCGAATCTTTTTCGTGAACGATAATCTCTTTTTTCTGGTTAAAAAGCATGAACGCCATCACGGCTATAATGGCCAGCAATATCCCGATAGTTATCTTGTATGGTAATGTATTGGCAGGTTTTGACTCCATAACAAAACTGTGGTTTTTAGTATTCAAAGGTAACGAAACAATATATTCGAAAGTATGCCCGGCATTAATTTTTACATGGCGAAAACAGAACGCCCCGGCCGAAAAACAGCCAGGGCGTCACATTACATCAGTAATTTACTTTTAGTGGCCCGAAGTTCCGATAACCTTAAATTTATCGCCGGTTTCCTTTATCAGGTTGCGGTAAAACTCGTTGCTGTAGCCGGGTTGTTTAACATCAGGGGCAATATATTTATAGCCCGCAGGCACCGGAACATCTGTTTTAATATTGCCATCCATGTATTTTGCAAAAAGATAACCGTACAGTTTTTTCCACTCATGCACGGTATTGTTGCCTTGTGTTACCGAAAAATCGGTGAGAAACTGAATGGCTTTTGCCGGGTTGGTGCGGTACATTTCGAGCGCTACCTTATCGATAGCCGGAACCATAGCTACATAATTGTTTTCAAGTTCCGATTGCTTTTTCTGTATGTCCACAATCATATCGCTATAGCGGGTATAGGCAAAATTCGAAACCTGGTTGAAAACCCAGAAAGCCGAATTGTCATTAAACTCCATCATGGAACCATTGCCAACGGCAAAAGTTTCGGGTACGCGGGTCATGCAGGTGTACATGGGGGTGAAAACGGTGGAGTAGGTATCGTCGACACCAAACCAGATAATGCCACCCAGCGGGCTGGGAACATACGGCCGGCTTTGAGCCACGAATACAAAACCGGTTTGCTGGGTGCTGATGGCACGTTCGTTAAAATATTCAACGCCATCCACTTTCCAGGTAAGCGGACGCCAGCGTACGATACAACCATAAGGACCAGCGCCCATGTCTTTGGTCATATCCAGTTCGGTGCCCTGGTAGTAGTCGCGCATCAAGCCCATAACTTCCTGCAGGGTGAGTTTATGATCGGGTTTCACGTAAAGCGGCATGCGGTTTTTCAGGTTTTCGCCTTTAATATAGTCGAGGTATTTGTCCATGCCTTTAGCAACTTTATTGAAACCGCTCCAAACGCGGGCTTCGCAGAAACGGGCGCCGCCAAAGTCGACAGGAGCATAAATATCGGAGAAGCTGAAATCTTTGTCTTCACCTTTATAAAGTCCTTTTTCGCGGGCAAAAGTAATAACATCGGGGGCATACAAACAGTTATCGGGATCGTTGAGCGGGAAGGTGGTGATACGCGCATGGTTGGCGTGGCCCGATATGTACCCATCGGGGATGCGGATGGCTACCCATACGGCACCCTTGTTGTATTTCACCGAGATGCGTCCTTTTTTATCCTTCACCTGCACCGGTTTGCCTTTGGCAACCATTTCCATGATCCAAACCTCGTTGGGATCGCTGATGGAAAAAGATTCGCCTGAGCTGGCATAACCATACTCAGCCATTAATGAGGAAATAACTTGAATGGCTTCGCGTGCGGTTTTTGAGCGTTGTAAGGCTATATATATCAGGCTGCCGTAATCCATCACGGCGGCAGTGTCCATCAGTTCTTCGCGGCCGCCAAAGGTGGTTTCGCCAATAGCTACCTGGTATTCGTTCATATTACCAACTACATTATAAGTTTGGGCTGCCTGTTTTATTTTGCCCATAAATTTTCCGGTATCCCATTCGTAGATATCGAGCATGGAACCGGCCGGGTAAGTAGCGGCAGGCCAGTAGTACAATTCGCCGTAAAGCGTGTGCGAATCGGCCGAGTAACTGATCATGTTAGAGCCATCAACCGTGGCACCTTTAGTAACCAGGAAGTTGGAGCAGGCAATTGCCTTGTAGCCTGTAAAAGCAAGCACAAGACTGAGCGCAATCAGGAAAGCTGTTTTTTTCATAGGAATTATTAAAGTTTATTTGATTGATTATGGAGGGAAACTCAAATTTTTAAGCGGTCAAAAGTAGCGCAAAAGGTTGATACAAAACAAACTTTATTTTCATTTCCCTGAAAATCGCAGCGATAAACTGATCATTCGTATACTTTTTATTTACAAAATCTTTAAGGTGGTAACAGGTTATAATTAAAATTGCTTGTTGATGAAATTAAAGGTGTGTGCGAAAAGCTTACATAGAATTATAAGCCCATTTCCGGTAAGAGCCGGTTTTGTTTCCGTTCCGTGAAGGATGTTAACGGGGCACAGCCTGTAATTATAAGCGCGTAGCGATCAACTGTTTATATGAAATACATTTCCATTCATCATAACACAACGCCATATTTTTTCCATTCCTGGTAACAACTTTCAATTTCCGGCTTCCATCCTTTACGTACAAATAGCTGACCTGTTTCATCCCAAAAGTCATTAATCTCAACAACCACCGGTCCCTGATCTGTAATTGCAATATCCCAGCCTATTGCGCGCAGAAAAGGCATAGCTTGCTGAAACCGGATTACTTTGTTTTTAATAGATTCCCAGTTTTCAACCACGACGCCATTGAGTTGGGTGCCATTCTCCGGATGGAGGGAAATCGGTTTCGTTTTCCGCCAACCATCGAATTGCATTGCAAAACAAATTTCGCCTGTCGGAATATTTATCGCCGCGTCGATGTTTCCGCCGTCGCCGGCATTGTCGATGCAGGAACCCTGTTTGCCTATTTTAACGAATGCTGTAATAATCTCAGCTTCCCCCGAGGTTGAAAGCATAGTGATAAACCGAACCGTATTTACCGATGATGCGTTAAACCTTTTAAACTGGGCTGTTTGTTCAATTATGCTTTCAAATATCAAAGGATCTTTTTTAAGCAGCAGTGATAATTCGAAAACCTCTCCTTTATGATTTTTCAGGTAGCAGCCCTCGTTGGCATAATCAATACTTGTAATAAGCAAAACGCCTTTTCCATGTGATGATTCGGTAGGCTTAATCATGCAGGTATTAACTTTTTTACTTTTCAGGATTTTCAGTACTGATTCATAATCATAGCCTATCCGTTTATTATCGGTCCGGCCAATGCGATCATAATAACAGTATAGTTCGGCCTTATCAATTCCGGCATCTTCGAGAAACAAGTGCGTTATGTACTTATTTCGCGCCAATATATAATATTTGCGGGGATTGAGAATTTCCAGGTAACGGTATTTATTGCTGGTACTTAAAAATGTATCCCTGAATGCTTCGGGCTGCTTTTCAAATTCAAATTTATAATATTCGTAAAAACTGATCCTGATGTTGCGACTCAGCTTATAATAGTCTTTTACAATTTCGATGAACCCTTTACCGGATTCAAGCTTTATTTCCTTCAAACGAATGAATGCTCGTTTAATCGTATCATAATGTATCATGTTATCCTGATTTAGTATTCGTATAACTTTATATACACTGCATACCCAACGATTTCGAAAAGTGCTTAATGAAAACTAATATTCTCCTTGTATGGCTGAAGTAAATATATTACAAAAACTGACATAGTATCAACATTTTTTTGATGTGATGTAAGAAAAGCATGCACTGACTTTTTGTGCGAAGGAATATCCTGAAAACTTTTTGTGTAAGAGGGGATTGCCGGCCAGGAGTATGGTGCCTGAAAGGTTTGGTTATGAGGGACTAGAAACAGAATAAATAAATGAAATTAGGGTATAAAACATTAGCAGAAATGTGAAATAAATCTTGGTACAATACGGTATTTGTCAAGAATGTATGAATGATTTTTTTCAATCGCCCATCTTACGATACTCATTTTATGGGAAAAAATTTTGATATAAACTTATATATTTGATATACATCACTATGCATCATTTTTATTAAAATAAATATGCTTATAAGTAGCCAAAACATACAAAAAAGAACTACATTTGGCTGCATATAAACACTAATAGGCATGAAAGTAGTTGGTAGAACATCGGAAACGTTGATGTTGACGAACGCTTTAAAAAGCAAACGACCGGAACTAATAGCGGTGTATGGTCGAAGGAGAGTTGGGAAAACGTTCCTTATCCGGAATATTTATAAAAATGACATTCAGTTTGAATTCTCGGGGATCCACAGAGCTTCCATGAAGCATCAGTTGAAAAATTTTCATCTTACGCTTTCTGCAAGACTAAGCGGTTTTCCCAGACCAGCCGATTGGATTGAAGCATTTAGTTTATTGAGCCAATTTATTGACAAGCTGACTTCGAAAAAGAAAAAGGTAATTTTTATTGACGAATTTCCCTGGCTCGACACCCGGAAATCAAACTTCCTCCCGGCCTTTGATAATTTCTGGAATAGCTATGCGTCAAAAAGGGACGATCTGGTTGTGGTAATCTGTGGATCGGCAGCTTCGTACATGATACAAAATATAATTAAAAGTAAAGGTGGATTACATAACCGGCTGACTGAGAAAATTCAACTGCTACCCTTCAATTTACAGGAAACCGAACAATTGTTAAAGAATAACAATGTAAGGCTGTCGCGATATGACATATTACAAATATACATGGCCATGGGTGGCGTTCCGCATTACCTCGAAAAAATTCAGCCGGGCGAAAGCGTGGCGCAAGTACTGGATAGGTTATGCTTTGCCAAAGACGGGTTTCTGAGAACTGAGTTTGATACTGTTTTTGCCTCTTTATTTGATCAGCATGATAATCACGAAGCCATTATCAGAACATTGGCATCCCTTCGCAAAGGCATGACGCGAAATGAAATCCTGATAAAAAGCAAATTACAAACAGGAGGCACGCTCACAAAAACACTGCTGGAGCTGGAACAATCCGGATTTATCGAAAAATATTTGCCTTACCAGGGAACAAAAGATTCCTTGTATCGTCTAACCGACGAATATTCAATGTTTTATATCAAATACATCGAAAATACCAGGCCTTCGGATAGCGGTGTTTGGATAAAAATATACGGCCAGGCAAGTTATAAAATCTGGTCCGGATTTAGCTTTGAAACTATTTGTATAAAACATATAGAACAATTAAAGGAAGGATTGAAGATTTCGGGGATTCGTTCATTAAATGGAAGCTGGATACAGAAAAATACTGAAAACAATGCCCAAATCGATTTGCTGATTGATAGGGATGATAATGTAATAAATATCTGCGAAATGAAATTTTACAATACCGAATATGCTATTGATAAGAATTACGCTCAGGAAATTGCTCAGAAAGTAAATGCCTTTTGCTCAGAAACAAAAACGAAAAAAAGTATATTCGTCACATTTATAACTACTTACGGATTGGTACAAAACCAATATGCAAAGCAATTCGCTCAAAATGAACTTACCATGGATCATCTCTTTATAAAGCTATAACCAGCCAAAACTACCCTAAACAAGGTACATTTGGCTGGTTATAAGATGCAATTGCAGTATTTATTGTAAAAATCCGGAAAACCGCAAAACGGATTTCTTTCTTTTTACCCGGATCACTATTCAATCATCCCCACTCCTACGGTTTCGTTGGTACCTTCGTCGATAAAAATAACGGCGCCGGTTATACGGTTTTGCCGGTACGAATCGAAGAGCAGCGGTTTGGTGGTACGGATCAGGATATGTGCTATATCGTTCATCTTTACTTCGGCATCATCGGTAATTTGCTCAAGGGTGTTTACATTTACCTTGTAATGAACCTCTTTTACCAGGCAGCGCACATCGCGGGTGGTATGTTTCATTGCGTATTTGCCGTTAATCTGCAAGGGGCGCGGGCTCATCCAGCAAATCATCATGGTAATATCCTGGCTCACCTGCGGACGATTGTCTTCTTTTACAATCATATCGCCACGGCTTATATCGATATCATCAGTAAGCTGCATGGTAACCGACATGGGCGGGAAAGCTTGTTCTAACTGCTTATCCTGCAACTCAATGGTTTTAATGGTTGAATGATAACCACCGGGCAGTACCATCACTTTATCGCCGGTTTTAAAAATACCGCCATCCACACGACCGGCATAGCCACGGTAATCGTGGTATTCGTCGGAGATGGGCCTTACCACGTATTGCACCGGGAAACGGGGATCGGTAAGGTTGTAATCGTGGTCGATAGGTAAGGTTTCGAGCACATCGAGCAAAGTACCGTTGCTGTACCAGCTCATATTGGTTGAGGGCTCTACCACATTGTCGCCATGCAGTGCGCTGATGGGTACAAAACGGAAATCTTTAACCCCCAGTTTGGATGCAAAGGCTACAAACTTTGCCTGAATTTCGTCGTAAACTTCCTGACTGTAGCCTACCAGGTCCATTTTATTCACACAGATAACGATATGAGGTATCTGCAAAAGCGTGGCAATATAAGTGTGGCGGTAAGTTTGCTCAGTTACTCCGTTGCGGGCATCGATAAGTATTAGTGCAGCATTGGCGGTTGAGGCCCCGGTAACCATATTGCGGGTATACTGGATATGGCCGGGCGTATCGGCAATGATAAATTTGCGTTTGGGAGTAGCAAAATAGCGGTAGGCCACGTCGATGGTAATGCCCTGTTCGCGCTCGGCCCTCAGTCCGTCAGTTACCAGTGCCAGGTTTATATGCTCATTACCCCGTTGTATGCTG
>CAYNVK010000008.1:0-9919 GCA_964400395.1 uncultured Lentimicrobiaceae bacterium
GTTAAAGCATACACCGGCTACGAGGCTACCGAAACTGCATTTAAACAAAACGCGCGCAACTACAGGGTACTGCATCTCGCCATGCACACGCTTATCAACAATGAAAACCCTTTATATTCCAAACTTATATTCTTTAGGGCTAAAGGCGACACCGTTGATGATGGCATGCTGAATGCTTCCGAACTGATCAATATGGAATTAAAGGCTGATATGGCCGTACTAAGTGCATGTAATACCGGCTCAGGAAAGATGAGGAAAGGCGAAGGAATCATGAGCCTTTCGCGCGATTTCTTTTACGCAGGTGTACCCGGAATTATCATGACTGCCTGGGCTGTTGAAGACCGCTCGGGCGTAAAGCTAATGGACTATTTTTATAAATATATTGCCCAGGGCAAACCCCGGCACGAAGCCCTGCGCCTGGCAAAAATTGAATACCTCGATAACTGCGACAAACTCACATCGCACCCACACTATTGGGCAGCTTATATGAATGTAGGCGACGTTAGCCCGCTGGAAGGATTTGCAAAAAAGCAAACACCATTTTCCACTTACGGAGCCATTGCTTCGCTGCTGGCCATTGCGGTACTTTTATATTTTGCATGGAGGTATAAAAAGTATGTATCATAAACAGGCACCTTCCCCAGGTCTATTTTACCTATTTTTGCAAAAAAAACATCGTGATTTTACCCGCTAATTTCGAAGAGAAAACTGGTTTTAATATCATCAGGCAGATGCTTACAGGCTATTGCCTGGGCGAAGGCGGCAAAGCGCGGGTTGCTGCCATCGCGTTCAGCAACCAGCCTGAAGCTTTAAATAAACAGCTCAGCATTACCGATGAATTCCGCACCCTGCTGCTTACCGTTTTTGGTTACCCTGCTACAGAGTACTATAATCTTGAAGAGGAACTGACCCACATCCTGGTACCTGGTACTTTTATGGCCACCGAAACATTAGTGCTTCTGCGGTCGTCCTACAGCAGCTACAGCAATTGTATTCATTTTATTTCCGAAACTTCTCCCCTTACTTTCCCATACCTGCATGGTTTACTTGCAGGCCAGGTTACAGAGCCGTCGATCATTGGCGGTATCAACCGGGTTATTGATATGGAAGGGAACGTACGCGATAATGCTTCGCCTGCGCTGCTCGAAATCAGGAAAAGCCTGTCGCGGCTGGTGCATATGATCGATAAAAAAATTGCGCAGGCTCTCACCCAGGCGAAACTCGACAAATATGTTCCGGCCGAAACCGAAATTGTGATGCGCGACGGGCATGCCGTTATTCCGGTAAATGCATCGAACAAAAGGAAAATCAGCGGTGTAATTATCGACGAATCGGCAACAGGCCAAACTTCGTATATCGAGCCTACCGAGGTTTTCGAACTGCGCAACAGCATCAGGGAACTCGAATTGGCCGAACGTCGCGAAATTGTTAAAATCCTGATTGAATTGGCAGATGACCTCCGCCCCTATGTCGAACTGCTGAAAGAATCACTCGATTTCCTGGGCCACCTCGATTTTCTCAGGGCTAAGGCTTTGCTGGCCATCGAAACAGGATCGCTGAAACCAATACTCCGCAACCAACAATCTTTCAACTGGCTGCAGGCACGACATCCGCTGCTGATGCTTTCGCTGAAAAAACAGAAACGCGAAATTGTACCTTCCGATATTTCGCTGGACGAAAATAACAGGATACTTATAATTTCGGGACCTAATGCCGGTGGAAAATCGGTACTGCTCAAAACAACCGGACTGCTGCAGTATATGCTTCAGTGTGGTTTGCTAATTCCGGTTCTCGATACTTCGGAGGCGGGTATTTTCGATCACCTGTTTATTGATATCGGCGACCAGCAGTCGATTGAAAACGATTTGAGTACCTACAGCAGCCACCTTTACAATATCAAAAACCTGCTTCAGATTGCCAGTCCGGCAACGTTGTTCCTGATTGACGAATTTGGCGCCGGCACCGAACCACAATCGGGGGGCGCTATCGCCGAGGCCGTGCTCGAAACATTAAACGATAAAAAATCGTGGGGCGTGGTTACCACGCACTATGCAAATCTTAAATTGCTTGCCTCCAACCACAGCGGTTTTGTGAACGGCGCCATGCTGTACGACACCAAAAACATGAAACCGCTTTTTACCCTGAAAACGGGAAGACCCGGAAGCTCATTTGCATTTGAAATTGCGCTGAACATAGCATTCCCAAAAGATGTACTCGAAAAAGCCGGGGAAAAAGTGGGGCATGCCAAGCTCGACTTCGATAAACAAATGCAGGATCTGGAAGCCGAGAAACTGGAACTCAGCCGTAAGGAGAAACAGCTGCAGCAGGCTGACGAAATGCTTGCCGGCTTAATTCAGCGCTACAGTTCATTAAAAGAAGAACTGGATAAGAACAAAAAAGAAATTATCGAAAAGGCTAACCTTGAGGCTAAATCCATCCTGAACCGGTCGAACCAGTTGATTGAAAAAACCATCCGCGAAATAAAACAATCGCAGGCTGATGCTGCACGTACCAAACAACTCCGGGCCGAAATCAAAGTTTTAGAAACAAAAATAATTGAGCAGCCTGCCACAGAACCTAATAGTGAAACGGAACCGGAACCGGAAGTTGAACCATTGAAAGCCGAACCCGGCAAACCATTGGTGATAGGCAGCCGCGTGCGGATGAAAGGCCAGCACGAATCGGGCGAAGTAATTGAGATACATGGAAAAGATGCCACCGTTGCGTTTAACACCGTGATGGTAAAGGCAAAAATCAGGGACCTGGAAGTGGTTTCGGGCAAAGCACCCGTCCGCAAAGCCGTGAACCGGGGCGTATCGTACCAGAACATGGTAAATGATATGAATGCCCGCATGGCCAATTTCCGCATCACCATTGATGTTAGAGGAAAGCGG
The DNA here is from genome assembly GCA_964400395.1 of uncultured Lentimicrobiaceae bacterium. Classification (GTDB taxonomy): domain Bacteria; phylum Bacteroidota; class Bacteroidia; order Bacteroidales; family UBA4417; genus UBA4417. Next base: position 2,895 of record CAYNVK010000008.1, read on the forward strand.
GCCGACGAAACTGAAGCCATCATCCAGAGGTATATTGACGAAGCCATCATGCTGCATGTTTCGGAAGTCAGCATCCTGCACGGCAAAGGCAACGGGGTGTTGCGAAGCATCATCCGCAATTATTTGTCGCGCATCCCCGAGGTGAAACATTTCGAAGACGCATCGCTCGAAACCGGTGGATCGGGCATTACGCAGGTTACTTTAAAGTAAAATCAAATACACGTTTAACCCCCATAAAAAGTCCGCAAATGAGAAAAAGCTTATACCTGGTTTTGTTAGTTGTAACAGCCACCCTGGGAATAATTTCGTGCAAATCGGGTACTACAAACGATACTATTGTAACTCTCACCACCGATAATTTTAATGAGCAGATAGCAACAGGTGTTGTGATGGTCGATTTTTGGGCAACCTGGTGTATGCCGTGTAAGGCCATGGCGCCGGTTATCGACGAAATTGCATCGCAAACCACCGGCAAAGTAAAAGTGGGTAAAGTGGATATTGATGAAAACCAGACGCTGGCCAGGCAGTTCGGCATACAAGCCATACCAACGCTCATCATATTTAAGGATGGCAAACAGGTGGAGACACTGGTTGGCATGCAATCGAAGGAATCGATCGTGCAGGCGCTTTCAAAATATGTGCCGCTTCAATAATTACTTTGCCTGAAGCAGGGCTGCATATAAGTCCTTTTCCTTTCGTGAAAAACCAGCAACTATCAGGTTGTAGGACTCATCAATCCACTGTTTCAACAAATCATCAGCCAGGGATCCATCAATCATTACCGTTATCCAATGGATTTTATTCATATGGTATCCGGGCAGTACACAGGGATGCAGTTCCCTGATTTCCAGCACTTTTTCGGGTGTATTTTTAATGTTCATTGATAAAGGGCCTACCAGGTCAGTAAGCAGAAACATTTTACCAGCTACTTTAAACACCAGGGTCGATTCGTCGAAAGGGAAACTTTCGCTCACTGCGGGTTTCGAGATACAATAATCCCGTAATTCTTCAATATTCATACCACATCTTTAAAGCCTTAAAATTAATGATTTATGTCCATGTGTGGATGTAAAGGCTATTATATTTACAACAACACTGCATACACCTACAACTAAATAATTGTATCTTTGCCGGTTCACGAAGAATTCGCCCGAGCGCGAAAACACAAATTATTTACTAACAAAAAATTTATGTCCTTAAGCTCCAAATCTTCTGACCTAAAACGCAGAATGCAGGAAGCGTTGCGTGGCGGTGGCGATAAAGCCATCCAAAAGCAAAAAGCAACCGGAAAGCTGACAGCGCGCGAACGTATTATCGCGTTACTCGATGCAAAATCATTTCACGAGTACGACTTGTTTGTTGAACATGCCGGCCGTGATTTTGAAATGAGCGACAAATACCTGCCCGGTGATGGTGTTATTACCGGAACAGGAACCATCAACAACTATCCGGTGTGTATATTCGCACAGGATTTTACTGTTGCCGGAGGTTCGCTTGGTTACATGCATGCCAAAAAGATCACCAAAATCATGGATCACGCCATGAAATTGAAAATTCCACTCATCGGGATCAACGACTCCGGTGGTGCCCGTATTCAGGAAGGTGTGAACTCACTGGCAGGTTATGGTGAAATTTTCTTCCGTAACACACAGGCTTCAGGGGTAATACCACAAATTTCGGTAATCCTCGGTCCTTGCGCAGGCGGTGCAGTATATTCACCGGCGCTTACTGACTTTGTATTTGTGGTTGATAAAATATCGAAGATGTTTATCACAGGGCCCGAAGTTATTAAAACGGTACTTGGTGAGGAAATTTCGATGGAAGAACTCGGCGGTGCAAGGGTACAGGCCGAAACAACAGGTAATGTTCATTTCTTCGCCGAAAGCGAAATGGAATGTTTTGAGCAGATTAAAAAGCTTATGAGTTACATTCCCTGGAACAACCAGAAAAAAGCCGAACCATTCCCCAAAAAACCACCCCGTGTCCGCCAGTACAGCCTCGATAAGGTATTCCCGACCAACCCGCGTCAGCCTTACGATGTAAAAGATGTAATCCGTGGCATATGCGACGATTCCGATTTTCTCGAAGTTCAGGATTTGTTTGCACAGAACATAGTGATTGGCTTTGGCCGTATGAATGGATACACCGTTGGATTTGTAGCCAACCAGCCACTGGTACTTGCCGGTGTGCTTGATGTGGATTCGAGCGACAAAGCAGCACGTTTTATCCGCTATTGCGATGCATTTAATATCCCATTGGTAACACTCGTCGATTTGCCAGGCTATCTGCCGGGAGTTGACCAGGAACATGCCGGTGTAATCCGTCACGGTGCCAAAGTACTTTATGCATATAGCGAAGCTACAGTTCCAAAAATTACGGTTATCACCCGCAAGGCTTACGGTGGTGGATATATCGCCATGTGCTCAAGCCACTTACGTGCCGACTTTGTATTTGCATGGCCAACAGCCGAAATCGCGGTTATGGGTCCCGAAGGTGCAGCCAACATTATTTTCAGAAAGGAAATTGTTGAAGCTGAAAACCCGGATGAAATGCGCAAGGCAAAAATCAAAGAATACAAGGAGAAATTTGCAAACCCGTTTGTTGCCGCCGCTTATGGTTACGTTGATGCTGTTATCAGCCCCGAAGAAACCCGCGATATGGTAATTCACGCCCTTGCCATTTCGGCAGATAAAAAGGTTGATGTTCCATTGAAAAAACATGGTATTCCTCCATTCTAAGAAGTAAGGGGGAGCCAATCCCCCTTTCCGCGAGGAAACAGCCATTTTCAGTTCCAAAGGCTAAATCTTTTTAGCCCATACCGGATAACCTGCATTTTTCAATAGTTATTCTAACTTAAAAAGTGATTATGCCAACAAGTGATAACTCCAAAAGCCTGAATTTAAAGGATGTAAAATCATCAGAAGAAAATGCTGAAACCAACGAGGCCGAAGTATTTCAAACCCTGATTATTGAGGACATTAAATACAAAACCAGGCTCACCAAAAAGTTTTTGAATCGTAAAGTATATCAACCTGCTGACCCTAAAAAAGTATTTTCGTTTATTCCTGGAACCATAAAGAAAATTTATACGGCCAAAGGAAAGAAAGTAAAAGCCGGTGATAAACTTATTGACCTGGAAGCCATGAAAATGGTGAATACTATTTTTGCGGAAGAAAACCAGCATATTGCCGACATTTATGTGAAAGAAGGCGATATGGTTCCTAAAAATCAGCTTCTTATCCTGTATAAATAAGATCCAGGTACAAACAATGAATAAAGTCCTGAAAATCTGCTCAGCAGTGCCCCGGCACCAAAGGCGGTTTTTCAGGACTTTTTTACTTTTCGGTAATTACCGAAGCATATTCGGTATTACACTGCTCAATAAAACTATTAATTTCGGCTTTCCCTTCGCCCGAATGCGATGAGGTTATAAAAATCGGCGGAAGCTCTTCCCATTTCTCCGAAAGAACGTTTTTATATACTTCCACATTTCTTTTTACCGCTTTACGCGAAATTTTGTCGGACTTGGTAAATACAAGGCAAAAGGGCAACCCCTGTTCACCCATCCAGTTAATCAGTTCAAGGTCGCTGGCCTGGGGATCGTGGCGGGTATCAACCAGGATAAATGTATAAATAAGGCTTGTACGCTGCACCAGGTATTCGCGGATAATCTTCTCCCAGTTGCGCCTCGATTTTTTCGATACCTTGGCATAGCCATAACCCGGTAAGTCAACCAGGTACCATGTATCTTCATCCACCGAATAATAATTGAGCAACTGCGTTTTACCCGGAGTAGCCGAGGTCCGGGCCAGGTTTTTTACCCCGGTAATCATATTGATCAGTGAGGATTTCCCCACATTCGAACGGCCAAAAAAAGCATATTCGGGCAGCCTGGGCTGCGGGCAGCCGGTAACATCGGCAGCACTTATTACAAAAGCGGCCCTTCTATTATTCATAACTGGTAGGTGTTAAATGCTTTATTGAAAATTTTAAGCTTTTGGTCACATCACAGCTTCCTGTATGTTCACACCATCCGGGTCAGCTATCTTAGTCTGTAACCTGGATACGTTTTTCGGAAACTGCGATATTTGCCTGCCGTTTACATGGCGGGCATACTGAGGTGCCGCTCTTTCTTGAAATCGTAAACATCGCCAATCGTAACCAATATTCCCGATTCTTCAACATCGCCAAAGCCGGGGTTCAGTGAAGTACCAAAGAAAAGCATGGTCGACGACAGGTTCATATACGCATTTACCAGCGGCGGGATATTTTCGTGGCGCTGCCTGACCAGATGAACCAGTATTTTGTAGTCCTTTTCGTACGACCCACCGGTAAACTGAGCCTCCAGAAATGACTCAGGGGTTGTAATTTCCAGCTGTTCGTGCGGGTACACAAGCTGCTTTTTATCACCAAAATATTTTTTGAGGAAATACAGTATCAGGTCGCGGGCTTCCATATTATAATGGGGATACATGGTGATTTTGCCAAAGAAATACTTCACATCCGGATTTTGCATTAAAATGGCGCCCAGTCCGTTCCATATATTATCGAGGGCAAACATGCCTCTGCGCAGGTTAACGGTAGGCTGGTAATTGGGCTGTACAAACGACCTGCCCAATTCGATGGTATGTGGCAGGTAGTCCTCAATAAATGTATCCGAAAGATGAAAAAGTTCGCTGGTAGGCGTATCGATATGCCCATCCTTGTGACGTTTCAGCGTTTTGCCATGAATAAAGCGGTAACCACCGATAATTTCCTTCTCGCGCGGATCCCAAACAAACAACTGCTGGAACGGGGTATCTTTATCAAGGTCAAATTCATCGAGGTCGCAGGCAAGCCCGGTGCCACCACCTGCATCGCGAAAAGTAATTTCGCGCAGACGGCCGATTTCGCGGGTTATATTGGGTGAATTATGGCAGGTGACGATATAAATTTCATTATTCCCACTGTTGGTGCGCTTCACAAACTTGTCGGGTGTAAGTTCCTGCTCAAGTAATTTCCGGTCAACTGCTTCAATTATTTCCTGCATTTCAGTCTGTTTATTTAATCAACTACAAATGAGCTGTTTTTGTTCTTGTTCAGTGAATAAACATGGTTTTTCAACACCTGGGCCCATGCTACATCGGTTTTGCTCTTATCAAAGGTAGTATAAGAAATTGGTTTGCCAAAAGTAATTACAATTTCTTTGCCCCGCTGCCTGAACATCTCATCCACCAGGTACAGCATCTCGATATTGGCTTTTATGCCTAATTTCGTCCTGAACCTCGACAGGTTATAAAACCAGTTCGAATTCCTCCCGTTTATGTGGCATGGAATAACATCACGCTTATGCGTGCGTGCTTTGGTAATAAAGCTCTTCTTCCATTCGAGGTCGCATATATCGCCTTTTTGCTTGCGCGAACATAAACCGGCCGGAAAAAACAACATGGCCTTGTCCGAAGCAAAAGTTTCGTCAATGGCCCGGGCATAGCCTGCATTTGATCCATGTTTATTTACCGGGATAAAAAGACCTTTCAGGTTAGTGATATGCATCAGCAGGTCGTTCACAGGGAAAACAATGTCCTTTCGCACTTTCCCTACAAGCCACATCAGGGCCATCCCGTCGAGGCCTCCCAGCGGATGGTTGGCCGCAATAATCCACCGGCCATCGGGAGGAATGTTCTCCAGCCCCGCAAAACTGATTTTCACACCAAATCCTTTCAGGCAGGCATCCAGAAAATCGACTCCATACTTATCGTGATTGGTTCTCACAATTTCGTTCAGCTCATCCTGGTGAATTATTTTTTTCAGATAGTTCAGGATAAACCGAGGCAAAACCTTCAGCAGTCGCGGATTTTTACCGGCGATCACCCGCTCCAGGTCGAGGAATGATTCATTTACAACTTCGGGAACAGGTTGATCTTCCATACCTTAAAATTACTATAAACAGCAGGGTTTCTGGCCCGGCTATGCAAAAATAATGATTTTCCTGAAAATATCCGGGTTCATTTAATCCCTGGTATATATAAATTAAGGTATAAATACCTTCTAAACCTATTGATATCATTACACCTATTTTACACATCGTAATATTTACAGATCATGCAGAAGATTTTTTTCCTGAATCCCTTTATTTATAGGCATTGTGTGTATTGTTAATAAAAAAAAGTGGGAAAATATGGTAAAAAGTGGGAAATCAACTGTATTTTTACACCAAAATAATACCATTACCCATGATACCCTTGCAAGGAGAACATATTGGCCGGGTTGATGCAAAAGGAAGATTCCTGCTTCCTGTTGCATTAAAGAACCAGCTAAGTGCTTCATTGGGTGAAGGTTTTATTGTAAAAAGGAGCATTTTCAGCCCTTGCCTTGAGCTTTACCCCAAATCGAACTGGGACGAGATTAACCGAAAGATTATCAGCAAGTTGAACCGGTTTGTAAAAAAGCACAACGATTTTATCCGGGCCTATAATGCAGGCTTAAAAGAGCTGGAAATTGATGGTTCGGGTCGCATACTGATCCCACGCGACCTGGCTGTTTTTGCCGGAATAAGCGGCGATATCGTTGTAACTGCCAAGATGGATTGCATTGAAATATGGGATAAAGCCAGGTACGACGAAATTGTTAACGAAACCCAGTCGGATATTTCAGGTTTGGCTGAAGAAATATTAGGAAATATTAACCTCAACGAATGAGCACCGGATGTATCACCAACCAGCACTCTTACACGAATGTATCGAAGGTCTTGGCATTAATCCCTCAGGGGTTTATGCTGATTTAACCTTTGGGGGTGGTGGTCATTCGCGCGAAATACTGGCGAAATTGAACGCCGATGGACGCCTGTTGGCTTTCGACCAGGATGAAGATGCCATCAGCAATGCGATTGACGATGCGCGTTTTACACTGGTAAATGAAAACTTCCGCTACCTGAAAAACTTCCTTCGCCTGCATAAAGCTTTCCCGGTTGATGGTATACTTGCCGACCTGGGCATTTCGTCGCACCAGATTGACACGCCCGAACGGGGCTTTGCAACCCGTTTCGA
>CAYNVK010000008.1:10019-19861 GCA_964400395.1 uncultured Lentimicrobiaceae bacterium
CAGGCCATACGCATTGAAATTAACGATGAAATGGGCGCATTGCAGGCTATGCTGAAACAGTGTGCCGATGCGCTGAAACCAGGTGGAAGGCTGGTGGTAATATCGTATCATTCGCTCGAAGACAGGCTTGTTAAAAACTACATTAAAGCCGGCAACCTGGAAGGCGAACTGCAGAAGGATTTTTACGGAAATGTACTGACCCCGTTCAAATCAATTACCCGCAAGCCCATAACGCCCTCCGAAGAAGAACTGGCCAGCAACCCACGGTCGCGCAGTGCCAAATTGCGTATAGCTCAAAAAATATAAGCATGGCCGAATTACGAAATACTATAAATATTGAACCGGAGAAAGTTGCCGAAGAACCCAAGCCAGCCAAACCATCGAACAACAAAAAGAAACCCGCTGGCGGCAAGGTAAAAAGCATATTAGAAGGATCGTTCCTGGTACGCGACAAAGTGATTGGGCTTCTGCCATTCCTGGTATACCTAACCTGTATCGGCACTTTGTACATTTTTAATTCGAACTATGCCAACCGGACTATCATCAGCATCAGCAAAACAAAAAAGCAAATAGAAGAACAACGCTTTGAATATATCAATACCAAATCGAAATTAATGCAAACCGGGAGGCAAACTGAAATAGCCAAACGACTACAAAACAGCGGATTAAAAGAATCGAAAACACCACCCCGCAAAATACTGATTGAAACAACGAAATAATAAGATAACATAGATGGATTCGAGGAAATCAATACTTACACGCGTTTACCTGGTTTATGGCTTCATGTTTGTCATAGGCCTGGCTGTGATAGGTAAAATCCTCTATATCCAGCTGGTTGAAGGCGAGATGTGGAAAGCCAAGGCTGAGAAACTTTCGCTCAAGTATTTTACCATTGAACCAAACCGAGGCAATATTTACGATGTAAACGGTGAAATACTGGCTACATCGGTGCCCTTGTTCGAAGTGCGCATGGATGCCGCTTCGCCGCTCATCCCCGATTCAGTTTTTAAGCAGGATGTCGACTCACTGGCCATCTGCCTTTCGGGCTATTTTAAGGATAAAACACGACAGCAATACCGTACGTTGCTGGTAAACGGCCGCAATAATAAAAACCGCTACCTGCTTATTAAACGCAAAGCCACGTTCGACCAGTTGAAAGCATTACGTAAATTCCCGATTTTCAGGTTGGGCAAAAACAGCGGTGGCCTGATCACTACCGTTGAAAATAAAAGAGTTTACCCATTCGACAAGCTGGGTTACCGAACCCTGGGCTGGTACAAGGAAGGCAACCCGAATAATGTGGGGCTCGAAAACGCATTTAACGCACAGATGCAGGGTATGGCTGGCAAAAGGCTGTACCAGCGTATTCCGGATGGAAACTGGCGCCCCATGAACCGTGGCAACGAAATTGAACCTGTAAGCGGCGCTGATATATATACCACCATCGACATCAATATACAGGATGTGGCCGAAGAAGCGCTACTGCAGCAACTTGAATTTAACCAGGCTGACCACGGTTGCGCCATCCTGATGGAAGTTAAAACCGGGGAAATCAGGGCTATTGCCAACCTTGGTCGCACCAAATCGGGAACTTATGAAGAATTGTACAATTACGCAATCGGCGAAAGCACCGAACCCGGATCCACCTTTAAATTAATATCCCTGCTGGCTGCCTTTGAAGATGGCAAGGCGAAACTGACTGATATGGTGGATGTAACCGGCGGGGTAACCCAGTTCGGCAAAAGAACCATGAAGGACTCGCACCTGGGAGGCGGAGTAATGACAGTACAGCAGGCTTTTGAAAAATCGTCGAATGTCGGTATTTCGAAAATTATTTACAGGGCGTACGCTTCTAATCCGCAGGCATTTGTGGATCGCATACACAGTTTCAGCGTAAATAAAAAACTCGGGCTCGAAATCAAAGGCGAAGGCCGTCCACAGATCCTGGGCACCAAAGACGGGCTCTGGTCGAACAGCTCACTGCCGTGGATGTCGATAGGATACGAGGTTGCGCTTACACCTTTGCAGATCCTCACATTCTATAATGCCATCGCCAATAACGGGGTAATGGTGAAGCCCCATTTTGTGAAGGAAATCCGGATGGCAGGAATGCCTTCTACCACCTTCGACACACAGGTTATTAACCCCAAAATTGCCTCAAAGGAATCGATTGAAATGGCAAAAACCATGCTCGAGGCTGTGGTTGACCACGGAACAGGTTCGGTGTTAAAAAACCCTATTTATAAGGTTGCCGGGAAAACCGGAACTGCCCAGCTGGCACAAAACCGGGGCGGATATAACAAATCGGATTACAAAGGATCTTTCGTGGGTTACTTCCCGGCTGATAATCCCAAGTATTCGTGCATCGTGGTTATCAACAACCCGACCACCGGAGGATACTATGGCGGTGTAATCTCGGCACCTGTTTTCCGCGAAATAGCCGACCGCATTTATGCCACCGATCCCGAAGTGGGCATGAACTGGGTAGATACGACCAATACCGTTCGTGCCAACCCGCTGCAGGCCGGCAACATGCGTGATATTGAATACCTCAGCAAATGGCTGGGCTATTCCATGGGAATACCCAAAGGCGGCGAATGGATTACCATGAGCTCCGACAGCACAGGGAAAAGACTTACCCCGATTACCATCACCAACCATACTTTGCCCAGTGTAATAGGAATGGGTGCCAGCGACGCTGTGTACTGCCTCGAAAAACTCGGAGCAAAAGTACAGCTGAAAGGCCTGGGACTGGTAAAACAGCAATCAGTACCGGCAGGCAGTAGCATTAAACCGGGCATGCCAGTGTTGCTAAGCCTCGGACTTTAAAATTGATTTAAAACTGAAGAAAATATTTAAAAGATGAAAACCCTGGCCAGTTTACTCAAAAACGTTTCCGTGAAGCAATTACATGGTGCTGCGGATACAACTGTGAGCGGCATTACCTACGACTCGCGCGAGGTGGTTGCTGGCAGCATGTTTTTTGCAGTAAAAGGTACCCGGGTTGATGGTCACAATTATATTGACCAGGTTATTGAAAAAGGCGCCTCGGCCATTGTTTGCGAAACCTTACCTGAAAAAATCAACGGTCAGGTTGCTTATGTTGTGGTTGCCGACAGCAGTTTTGCTTTGGGAGCAATTGCATCAAACTGGTTCAATAATCCTTCGGAAAAGCTTCAGCTGGTTGGCATTACCGGCACCAATGGCAAAACCACCACGGTAACGCTGTTATTCAACCTTTTCAGGCAGCTGGGATACCATACAGGTTTGCTCTCCACCATCCTGAATCGGATTGACGACGAAATTATCCCGTCGACCCATACTACTCCCGACGCCATCCAACTAAATGCCTTGCTCGATCGCATGGTTCAGAAAGGATGCAGCTACTGTTTCATGGAAGTAAGTTCGCATGCCATTGTACAAAACCGCGTGGCAGGCCTGCATTTTGCCGGTGGAATTTTTTCAAACATCACACACGATCACCTCGATTTTCATAAAACCTTCGACGAATACCTGAAGGCCAAGAAGAGGTTTTTCGATGAATTACCCACCGGCGCATTTGCACTCACCAACCTCGACGACCGCAATGGTATGGTGATGCTTCAAAATACCCGTGCCTCGAAAAACACCTACAGTTTCCAGAAAGTAGCCGATTTTAAAGGCCGTATTATTGAAGCGCCGCTCGACGGACTACACCTCGAACTGGACGGAAACGAAATCTGGTGTCGCCTGGTAGGCCGTTTCAACGGGTATAACCTGATGACTGTGTATGCTGCTAGTGTGCTGTTAAAACAGAACCCGATCGAAGTACTTACCATACTCAGCAACCTGCAGAGTGTCGAAGGCCGGTTTGACTATATCAAATCGCCGCAAGGCATAATCGGTATTGTAGATTACGCGCACACACCCGATGCTTTGCAGAATGTGCTCGAAACCATTAACCAACTCCGTACCGGAAACGAAATGCTGATAACCGTAGTTGGCTGCGGCGGCGACAGGGATAAGACCAAACGCCCGGTAATGGCGCGTATTGCAGCACGCATGAGCGACAGGGTAATACTTACCAGCGACAATCCGCGCAGCGAAGTCCCCGAACAGATCATAGCCGAAATGCTAACCGGAGTTGAAAAGGAATTTGCCCGAAACGTGCAGAATATAACCGACCGCCACGATGCCATCCGTATTGCCTGCGCCATGGCGCGCGACAACGATGTGATACTGGTAGCCGGCAAAGGACACGAAAAATACCAGGATATCAATGGGGTGAAACATCATTTCGATGATAAAGAAATACTTGAAAAATACTTACTCTAAACCTATCCACTAAAAGTAAAACTTATGTTGTATTATCTTTTTACATGGCTCGATAAAGCATATAACCTGCCCGGTGCGGGGATGTTTCAATTCATCTCGTTCCGCGCTGCAATGGCGACTATATTCTCGCTGTTTATCTCGCTTATTTACGGTAAAAGGATTATCAATATACTGCGTGCGAAACAAATCGGTGAAACCATTCGTGAACTCGGCCTCGAAGGGCAAATGGCCAAAACCGGAACCCCTACCATGGGAGGACTCATTATCCTGGGCGCCATACTCATACCTACACTTCTATTTGCCAAGGTGCTGAATATTTACATCCTGCTCATGCTTTTTGTAACTGTGTGGTTAGGTATGATTGGGTTCCTGGATGATTATATTAAAGTTTTCAGGAAGAATAAAGAAGGTTTAGCCGGCAGGTTTAAAATCCTGGGCCAGATTGTGGCAGGCCTGGTAGTTGGCTCCGTGCTGTATTTCCATCCCGGCATTGTTATCCGCGAGCGACTTCCTGAACGGAAAGTGGCTGTAACAACAGCTAAGCCAGGCTCACTCACCCCATTTGAACAGGTGCGCGATCACAACAAAAGATTTAAGACTGTAGCTGAAAAATCGACCAAAACCACCATCCCGTTCCTGAAAAATAATGAATTCGACTACGCGGTCCTGATAAAGTGGATTGGCGACGATTACAGGAGTTATGCCTGGCTCATTTTTATCCCCATAGTAATATTAATTATTACCGCCATTTCGAACGGTGCCAACCTCACCGATGGCATGGATGGCCTGGCGACAGGCACCTCGGCGGTAATTGCAGTAACCCTGGGTATCCTGGCATGGGTAAGTGGGAATATTGTGTTTGCTGACTACCTCAACATCATGTTTATCCCCAATACCGGGGAGCTGGTAATTTTTATCAGTGCGCTGGTTGGGGCCTGTGTCGGATTTCTGTGGTACAACTCGTACCCTGCACAGGTTTTTATGGGCGATACCGGGAGCCTGGCCCTGGGCGGCATTATAGCTGTTTTCGCCCTTATGATCCGCAAGGAATTGCTTATCCCGGTGCTGTGCGGAATTTTTATTGCCGAGAATCTTTCGGTAGTGATGCAGGTAACCTATTTCAAATACACCAGGAAAAAAACGGGCGAAGGCAAGCGGATTTTCCTGATGGCGCCGCTTCACCATCATTACCAGAAGAAAGGATATCCTGAACCTAAGATCGTAATGCGGTTCCTCATTATTGGTATAGCGCTGGCACTGGCTTCAATCATGACTTTAAAAATCAGGTAGGCGGGAAAAATGACAAAAAAAATAGCCATACTGGGTGCAGGCGAAAGCGGAACAGGAGCAGCAGTGCTGGCTACAAAACACGGATTCAGGGTCTGGTTGTCGGACTCAGGTAAGATAAAACAAAAGTACAAGGACGTTCTTTCACATTTTGAAATTGCATTTGAAGAAGGCAAACATAGCGAGGACATGATCCTGGATGCTGACGAAGTAATTATCAGCCCTGGGATACCCCTTACGGCGCCACTGTTGCAAAAAATCAGGGCAAAGCAGATACCGGTAATTTCCGAAATTGAATTTGCTGCCCGTTACACCAACGCCCGTAAAATCTGCATCACCGGTTCCAATGGCAAAACCACTACCACCCTGCTGATACATCATATCCTGAAAAACGCGGGATTTAATGTGGGACTGGCAGGAAATGTAGGCGAGAGTTTCGCCATGCAGGTTGCAACCCGCGAATACGATTGGTATGTGCTCGAAATAAGCTCGTTTCAGCTCGACAGCATGTTTGCATTTAAAGCGGACATAGCCATACTCACCAACATTACTCCCGATCACCTCGATCGCTATGATTACAGATTTGAAAACTACATCGACTCGAAATTCAGGATCACACAAAACCAGACAGCGCAGGATGCTTTCATTTACTGCCTCGACGATGAAGTAAGCGCCCGGGAAGTGAAACAAAGAAACCTGAAAGCACACGTTTACACCGTTACCTGCGATCCGGCAAATACTTCAGCAAATGCATACTGTATTGATAAAAAAATTCATATAAACATACCAAATAACCACTTTACCATGACATTGGAAGAACTCGCCCTGCAGGGCAAACATAATGTGTACAATTCGATGGTTGCCTCAATAGCATCGAAACTTGTCGATATACGGAGCGAAAGCATCCGTCAGTCGCTGAGTGCTTTTGAGAATGTACCGCACCGTCTCGAATTTGTGGCACGTATCCATGGCATCGATTTTATCAATGATTCCAAGGCTACCAATGTAAACAGTGCGTGGTATGCACTCGAAACCATGGATACACCCGTAATCTGGATCGCCGGTGGAATCGACAAGGGAAATGATTACTCAAAACTTATTGAACTGGTAAGCCAGAAAGTGAAAGCCATTATCTGCCTGGGAATCGACAACAGCAAAATCATCGAAACCTTTGGCGATAAAGTAGGTGCCATTTACGAAACGCAATCGATGGAACAGGCTGTTATGACCGCCTACACCATTGGCAAAAAGGATGATACCGTGCTCCTGTCACCGGCCTGCGCAAGTTTCGATCTGTTCGAAAATTATGAAGAGCGGGGTAACATGTTCAAAAAGGAAGTGAAAAAACTTTAACAGTAAAATACAATATCTCATAAAATGGTTCAGATAGTTCCGAAAATACGAGGGGATAAAGTGATATGGGGAGTGGTGATCATTCTCTCTGTATTCTCTATCCTTGCGGTGTACAGTTCAACCACCACCCTGGCTTACCGAACCAAACAGGGCAATACGGAGTACTACCTGATGAAACATATCGGACTGCTTCTTTTCGGCTTCGTGCTGATGTATGCGGCGCATAAAATAAAATATGTGTACTATGCCCGTATTTCGATGCTGGCCATTATTATTGCGGCACCCCTGCTGCTCTATACACTTGTATTTGGTGAAGTGCGTAACGAGGCTGCCCGCTGGACCACCCTGCCGGGTATCAATGTGATGTTTCAGCCCTCTGACCTTGCCAAACTTGCATTAATCATGTTTGTGGCGCGTATGCTGGCCAAAAAGCAGGAAAACATAAAGGACCTGAAAAGTGCGTTTATCCCCATACTGCTGCCGGTGCTGGTAATCTGCGGGCTTATTCTGCCGGCTAACCTCTCAACCGCTGCCATTCTTTTTGTAACCTGTATCGTATTGATGTTTATTGGCGGGGTTAAATTCAGATATATCCTCGCGCTGGCAGGGATTGGTATAGTCTCGCTGGCCCTGTTTTTAACATTCCTGGTGGTTTCACCAAAATCGAGTGGCCGACTGGGAACCTGGCAGAACCGAATTGAAAATTTCGGCGGCCGTGGCGATAATGATGAGAATTTCCAGGTAGAACAGGCCAAAATTGCCATTGCCAACGGGGGAATTGTAGGGAAACTACCTGGCAACAGCATGCAGAAAAATTTCCTCCCCAACCCTTTCAACGACTTTATTTTTGCCATCATCATCGAAGAATATGGGGTAATCGGGGCTTTGATTATTATTCTGATGTACCTCATCCTGCTATACCGCGGAATCCGGATTGCCATAAAAGCGCCTGGTAATTTCGGGGCGTTGCTTGCCATTGGGGTTACTATAAGCCTCATCATACAGGCATTTGCCAATATGGCCGTGGCTGTTCACCTGGTGCCGGTTACAGGGCAACCTCTCCCGCTGGTAAGCATGGGAGGAACCAGCATATGGTTTACCAGTATAGCCATTGGCATTATATTAAGCGTGAGCAAAGAAATGGATGAAGCAGAAAAACCACAGGAAGAACCAACTGAATCGGAATATGCAACAGTCTGACAACATACGGGTAATACTGAGCGGAGGCGGTACCGGAGGACATATATTCCCGGCGGTTGCCATTGCCAATGCCATTAAAGCAGCAGCGCCACAAGCAGAAATACTATTCGTGGGCGCTAAAGGCCGTATGGAAATGGAAAAAGTACCTGCCGCAGGTTACCCAATCGAAGGACTATGGATCAGCGGACTTCAACGCAGGCTTACCGCCGACAACCTCATGTTCCCGTTCAAAGTAATTTCGAGTTTATACAAAGCACGTAAAATCATAAAATCGTTTAAGCCCGATGTAGTAATTGGTACAGGCGGCTATGCTTCGGGGCCAACGCTGCGGGCTGCTTCAGGGGCAGGCATCCCTACACTGATTCAGGAACAAAACTCATTTCCGGGTATTACCAATAAAATGCTGGCTGCCAAAGCCGACATCATATGCGTGGCCTACCATGGCATGGAAAAATTCTTCCCTGCTTCAAAAATAAAGCTTACCGGTAACCCGGTAAGGAGTGATATTGAATTCAGCAACATCAGCAAAGCAGAAACGCTGGCCCAATTTGGCCTGCAGGAAGGCAAAACCACATTGCTTGTGGTGGGTGGAAGCCTGGGTGCAAGAACTATCAATCAAAGTATAAAAGCCGGGATAAATACACTGGCCCAAGCCGGATTACAACTAATCTGGCAAACCGGTAAAAACTTTGCTCCCCAGGCTTCGAACGCCATTGCCCCACACTCCGACAAAGGTTTTATAACAATGCCTTTCATCAAAGAAATGGATAAAGCCTACGCGGCGGCTGATATAGTTGTTTCGCGGGCGGGAGCCATTGCCATATCGGAATTGTGCATCACCGGCAAGCCATCCATATTGGTGCCCTCGCCGAATGTTGCCGAAGACCACCAGACAAAAAACGCCATGGCGCTTTCGTCGCGCAATGCGGCTATACTGGTAAAAGACGCTGAAGCTGCCGAAAGCCTGGTAAACAAAATCACCGAATTAGCCGCTGATCCTGATGAGCAACTCAGGCTAAGTAATAATATAAGTGCTATGGCCATCCGTAATTCGGCCCAGCAAATTGCCGAATATGCATTTACGCTTGCCGGTAAATCAAAAAAATAAACCGAACGATGTCGCTACACATAAAAGAACATAAAATCTATTTCCTTGGCATCGGGGGCATTGGCATGAGTGCACTTGCACGCTATTTTATGGCCAAAGGCTACCAGGTGCACGGCTACGACCGCACAGCTACCGCGCTCACAGCCAGCCTCGAGAAAGAAGGAATGAAGATTCATTACCACGAAGACATCGCGCTTATTCCGGCCGAAACCGGGCTGGTAGTTTATACTCCGGCAATTCCGGCCGACAACGCTGAACTGAAGTACCTGCAAAAAAGCGGGATACGCATGATGAAAAGAGCGGAAGTACTGGGCATGCTGTCGTCAGAATATAAAACCATTGCCTGTGCCGGCACCCATGGCAAAACCACCACCTCAACCATGGTTTCGTACCTGCTGCACCAATCACATGTAGGATGCCAGGCATTTATTGGCGGCATTTCAAGGAATTTCGGCACCAACCTGCTGATTTCACAAACCTCGCCTTACATGGTGGTTGAAGCAGACGAATACGATCGTTCCTTCCTACAATTGCATCCGTATATCGCTATCATCACAAGCATTGACTCCGATCATCTCGA
>CAYNVK010000009.1:0-17227 GCA_964400395.1 uncultured Lentimicrobiaceae bacterium
CTGAATGATGAAGTGGTGGATTGCATTGGCGCCGGCGATAGTTTTAATGCAGGCTTTATAAACAAATTTACCCAGGGCGCATCGCTGAAACAATGTCTTGAATATGGTACAATAACCGGAGCTGTTTCCACCACCAGGGCCGGAGGCACTGGCGCTTTCGAGAATATGAAATTGGTTAACGAATTGGTTCTTCGTGTTTCACTCGCAAAAACCGGCAATTAACACAACCATGAAATTACAGGAAAAATTAAAACAATATCAGTCGGAAGGCCGTGCTTTGCTGGCCGCCAATTTTTACAATTTCGAAACGCTGGCCGGAATTCTGAGCGCAGCCCGCGAATTGAACGAACCGGTAATTCTTCAGCTGTCCGAAAGTTCCATCAATTACCTCGGTCTACCTATGGCTGCTCAAATGGCCCGAGCCGGAATATCGCAGTTCGGGGTCGAAAGCTGGCTTCATCTAGACCATGGGGCCAGTCCTGAATTAGCAAAGCGTTGCCTGGATGCCGGTTTCGACAGCGTGATGATTGATGGCAGCGAAAAACCATTTGAAGAAAACATCCGGATTACCCGACAGGTAGTTGAGATGGCAAAATCGTACGGGGCACATGTGGAAGCAGAACTTGGATTTATAGCCAAACTGGGCCAGGAAGAAGACTCGGATGGGTTCACACAACCGGAACAAGCCCGCAGTTTTGTGGCCCAAACCGGGGTGGATGCACTTGCTGTTGCCATTGGAACCGCGCATGGGTTTTACAAACAGGAACCCAAACTTGATCTCGAAAGGCTTAGTGAGATACGGGCTATTACTCCGCAACCTCTTGTTTTACATGGCGGCTCGGGCATACCGGACGAAATGCTTCGAAAAGCCATAAGCCGCGGAATTGTGAAAGTAAACCTGGCTACCGACTCAAAAAATACTTTTATGAGAGAATTAAAAAAAGTTCTCTTTACCACCGATGAAATAGATCTGCGAAAGACCTTTCCACCCGCCATTGCTGCAGTGAAAGAACTTATCACACGTAAAATCAGGCTTGTAAGCATGCAATAACTTCCATAAAAAAATGAAAAAATACCTGCTCCTTTTTATACCCATCCTATGTACAGCCATTTCGGCCTTTTCTCAGAAAGAAAAAGTCGATCAATTGTTGCTCAAAAACTACAGACCGGTTTCGGTGTATAAAATACCGGTTACCATACCTGAAAAGGCAAAATTTCCACTCATTGATATGCATTCGCATCCATATGCAATCAATGAACAGGAGCTTGGCGAATGGGTAAAAACCATGGATCAGATGGGTATTACCCGCACTATCATCCTGACAATGGCTACCGGCCACCAATTTGACTCACTGGTTGAAGCGTATGGTAAGTTTCCGGGCAGGTTCGAACTCTGGTGTGGTTTCGATTATACCGGTTACGACAAACCTGGTTTCGGACCGGCGGCTGTGAAAGAGCTTGAGCGTTGTTATAAAAAAGGGGCTAAAGGCGTTGGCGAACTTGGCGACAAGGGAGAAGGTGAAATATATTCAAAACCCGTTACCGGATTTGGTATGCACCTCGATGATCCCCGCATGAAACCATTACTTCAGAAATGTGCTGAACTTCACATGCCTGTAAATATTCACGTAGCGGAGTCAATTTGGATGTACCTGCCGTCGGACAGCACGAATGATGGTTTGATGAATGCGGCTACATGGCATGTGAATCTGAAACCCGGTATGCTCGATCATAATCAGCTGGTTCAATCGCTCGAAAATGCAGTGCGTGAGAATCCCAAAACCATGTTCATAGCTTGTCATTTCGCCAATTGTGATTACGATCTCACAAAAGCCGGAAACCTTCTTGACAAATATCCTAACCTGTTTCTTGATATTTCGGCCCGGTATGCCGAAACTTCAACCATACCAAGGTATATGCAAAAGTTTTACGACAAATACCAGGACCGGCTACTATATGGTACGGATATGGGCATGAACAAGCACATGTACCAGGTTACCTTCAGGATACTCGAAACGCTGGATGAGCATTTTTATGAGACGCAACTGTTTTTCTACCATTGGTCGCTGAATGGTTTTGGCCTGAGCGATAAAATTTTGAAGAAACTTTACTTAACCAATGCGCAAAAAATCGCTGATTATGAAAATAAAAAGTAGATCAGGCATTGTAATTGCTCTCGCTGCCGCCTGCGCTTTTTTGGTGGCTTCGTGTGCAAAAAATGAAAGGACGATTCACTCCGGCAACCTGAAAATCGAAGTGAATGATCGGATGCAAACGCTTGTAAGTTCCGATTCATCAGCCAAACCCTTGATGAAGGACTTTCAATCGTCAGAATATATCATCGCGGATGGAGATACCGTTAGCAACTTCAAACTGGAATCGACGTCGGCAGAAAAGATTGAAGATTTCGCCGGAGCCGGAAAAGCATTTTTGTACACAGGAAAAGCCGAAAACAAAGACATTGCTTTAACTAAAATATTGCAGGTTTCAGTTTACGATAACTTCACAGGATGGGCTTTTTACAAGGTTCAATATATCAATTCGGGCACAAAGGACCTGGTGGTTCAACAGTGGGTTAATCATTCCTATAAAGTTGAAAGTAACAATGATGCTCCTGATTTCTGCTCGTTCATGGCAAGTTCAACCGGGGCAAGGAAAAGCTGGATTTTGCCTGTGAAACCCGGATTTGTTCAGAAAAATTTCCTTGGAATGAACGATCCCGACTACGGAGGCGGAATCCCGGTATTGGATGTATGGCGAAAAGATGCAGGAATTGCTATCGGGCACACCGAACTGAAACCCAAGCTGGTTTCGCTGCCGGTAAGCATGACAACCGACACAACACAGGCTGAAATTGCTGTTGAATACAAATACCTGGTGGCTGATACACTGCACCCCGGCGATACCTTAAATACACTCGGAACATTTGTTACTGTTCACACCGGCGACAATTTTAAAACCCTTCAGCAATATGCTGCATACATGCAGAAAAAGGGTATCGTAATGCCGGCATCTGAACCTCTGGCATTCGAGCCAATGTGGTGTGCCTGGGGATATATGCGCAAATTTACGCTTGCCGAAATTACCGGAACGCTGCCGAAAGTGAAGGAACTGGGATTTACCTGGGTTACACTCGACGATGGATATCAGCAGGCCGAAGGCGACTGGCATACCAATAAGGACCGGTTTCCGGATGGCGATGCCGATATGAAAAAACTGGTAGACCTTATTCATTCATACGGTTTTAAGGCTCAGTTGTGGTGGGCTCCCCTGGCTGTTGATCCGGGCTCGAAACTTTTAACCGAACACCCGGATATCATTCTGAAAAATGCGGATGGCAGCCCACAGAAAATCAGCTGGTGGGACAGCTATTATATGTCGCCGGCTTATCAACCAGTGCTTGATCATACCCAGGCGATGGTTAACCTTTTTATGAAGGAATGGGGATTCGACGGTTTGAAACTGGATGGCCAGCACCTGAATGCATGCCCGCCTGATTACAATCCGGAACACAAGCTTGCAAATCCGGAAGATGCGCCCGAAAGCATGCCTGCCTTCTTTAAACTGATATATGAAACAGCGCACCAGATAAAACCCGGCGCCCTGATTCAGCTTTGTCCCTGTGGCGATGCCATGTCATTTTACAATATGCCTTACACTAACCAGTTTGTGGCATCCGACCCGGTGGGCAGCACACAAGTACGATCGAAAGGAAAAACATATAAAGCCCTGGCCCCCGGTACGGCTTACTTTGGCGATCATGTTGAACTGAGTGATAACCAAAATGATTTTGCCAGCACAATCGGCATTGGTGGTGTTCCGGGTACCAAGTTTACCTGGCCAAAGGACAATCCTTTTGTTACCGAAGGGCATTTTGTTTTAACCCCCGAAAAAGAGAAAGTATGGAAAAAATGGATCAATATTTACAAAGCACACATGCTGTCGAAAGGTGAATACCTGGGCGGGGTTTACGATATTGGTTATGATGAACCCGAAACTCATCTTATCCGAAAAGCAGACACCCTGTTTTATGCATTTTATGCGAAAGCATATAACGGCAAGCTACAATTCAGAGGATTGACTTCAGAATCCTATAAAGTGGTTGATTACGTGAACAACCGCGAAATAGGCATTATTAAAAAAGGGAAACCGGAAATCAGCTTAAAATTTGACAATTACCTGTTGCTGATGGCATTTCCTACTCAATAACACTGCGTGAGCCATGAATTTTAATGAAGACTGAACAACAACAAATCAATCAATAGAAATCACATCTAACCAAAATTACTTGCTATGAGAAAACTAATAATTCTGCTTGTGTTACTCCTTTTGGGAGGAATGCAGGTTGTCCTTGCACAAAAAATTATCAAGGGTACCGTCACCAGTAAGGAGGATGGCAGCGGGATCCCCGGTGCCTCAGTGGTTGCAGTAGGTACCACAGCCGGCGCCATTACCGATTTAAATGGTGCTTTCAGCTTCACAGCTCCGGCCAACTCAACCCATCTGAGAATTTCCTTTTTAGGAATGAAAACTGTTGAGCTTGAGATTGGGAATACCAAGGAATTCAGTATCGTTCTGGAGCCCGATGCCACTTCGCTCGAAGAGGTAGTTGTTGTAGGCTACGGAACGCAGAAAAAGCGAGACCTCACTGGTGCTATCACCTCAGTGAAAGCCAATGATATCCTGGTTTCGTCAAACCCTGATATAGGCCATGCCCTGCAGGGAAAAGCAGCCGGTTTGCTGATCAGGGAAAACAGCGCACAACCGGGTGGTGGTCTTGATATTTTTATCAGGGGGGCAGGATCTCAGCTTGCCAGCAACGCACCTTTGTTTGTTGTTGACGGATTCCCGATTACCGATTTGCAGCAACCTGGTAGCGGTAACCGTTACGATGCAGGAACTCAAAGTATCCTCAACACTTTTAATCCGAATGACATAGCCTCCATCGAAGTATTAAAGGATGCCAGTGCCACTTCTATTTATGGAGCAAGAGCTGCACACGGCGTTGTACTTATTACCACAAAACGAGGCCTCGAAGGCAAACCCGTTGTTCAGTATTCAACTTCCTATGCCATTCAGAAGTATAATGATTCTTTTGATGTAATGCCACTCGACGAATGGATGCAGGTAAGGAACGAAGCAAAATGGGAAGATTACCTGTACCAGAATCATGTGGAACCCTGGGGTCCTACTTCCCTGGCTGATTTTCAGGCAAGTGACGATTACGAGTTTCACAACATGTACACTCAAAATGCGATTAACAACGTAGGTGCCGGTACCGACTGGGTTGGCCTGGTTACCCGCGATGGCGCAATACAGCAGCACAATATTTCCATTTCGGGAGGTAACAAATCAACCAAATTTATGGTTTCGGGTAACTATTACGATCACCAGGGCGTTATCAAAAATTCTGGTTTTCAAAGATATACCGTTCGTGGCAACGTGGACCAGATCCTGAGCAAGTATGTTAAACTGGGATTTAACTTTTCCTTCAGCCGTATCAATAACAAAAACAGTTCTTTAGGCGGCGACCAGTGGGAAAATTCAGGTATAATCAGGGCCGCAGTTCAGCAGGGACCTCATATTATGGCCATTGACGAAGAAGGGAATTACCCCATAAATCCACAGCTTTCGCAGCAACCCAACCCTTATTCCTTACTCACTATCACTGATAACGGCCGGATTGAAAGAACCATGGTTAATTCATTCCTCGACATTACGCCGGTAACAGGATTAGTAGTAAGACTAAAAGCCGGCATCGACAGGGGTTTAACTAACCGCTGGACCTATCTGCCAAAAACAACCCTGGCAGGCGAAACTGAAAAAGGAAAAGCCTCTATCTCGGAAATTGATAAAAACGACTATTTGCTCGAAGCTACGGCAAATTATACAAAAACTTTAGGTCAAGATCACAACTTTAATGTGCTGGCCGGTGTATCAGGCGAAAAATTTGTCAACCAGGAGAATAGCAGCGGTAACTCCGGATTTATTACCGATGCATTCCTTTGGAATAACCTCGGTTCGGGTAGCGGAACCAAAACCGTTAGCTCCACAGGCTCTGAAAATCGCATGGCATCATACTTCGGACGTTTAAATTATATTTATAAGGACAGGTATTATACCACCTTCACATTACGTACTGATGGAGCCAGTGTTTTTGGCGAGAATAACAAATGGGCAACTTTCCCATCACTTGCCCTGGGCTGGAATATAGCTAACGAATCGTTTTTCGGAAATCTGAAAAATACATTTTCCCAGTTAAAACTCAGGTTCAGCTACGGTCAAACCGGTAACGCTTCAATCGGCAGTAATGCTTTTGCAGCCTACAGTGCTTACCTGGCATACCTTTCGGGCGATGATGTTAAAAATGTCGGCGTTTCGCTTTCGCGACTTGCAAGTCCTGACTTAAAGTGGGAAACCACTACCGAAGCAAACCTGGGTGTCGACTTTAGCATGTTTAAGGACAGGGTGAATGGTTCATTGGAATTTTATAGCAGGGTAATCTCTGATTTGCTTGCATTTAAACCCATAAACAGCTATCACGAAATTAATATGGTTGCCTATAATGTAGGCGAAACACAAAGCAAGGGATTTGAGTTCACCCTCCTTACCCGCAACGTAGTTAAAAATGATTTTCAATGGAAAACTACATTCTCGTTCTCTAAATTTAAGGATACCTGGAAGAAAAGAGCAGATGACTGGAAACCCAGTGTTTATGAAAGTGATAATGATCCGCTCCGGCCCCTATATTACAGGGAATCGGATGGTATAATGCAGACAGGCGAAGTAGTTCCGGCACAGCCCGATCTTCTGCCAGGTTCAGTAAAAATCAAAGATATAAACGGGTTTAAACGCGATGACAACGGAAATCCTATAGTTGATGAAAATGGCCGGTTTATACGCACAGGCGCACCTGATGGTATGATTGACGATGCCGACACCCGGTTAATAGGAACATCTGATCCCAGTTTAATTGCCGGTATGGGCAATTCGATTAACTACAAAAACTTTACCCTCGATTTCTTTTTCAATGGAATGTTTGGCCGCAAGTTTGCCGATCCAAATTATTTAGCCTATGGCGTCGGTGCCGAAGGTATTTACACCTATGGCTACAATGGCCTTCGTACAGTAAAGGATCGCTGGACCCCTACTAATCCGTCGACCACGCATCCAAGTTCCTACAATGGTTGGGGAACCAATTATGGCAGTGGCGATTTCTTCCTGCAAGATGCATGGTTCATCAGGTTACAGAGTGTTTCGCTGGGTTACAATTTACCCAAAAAATGGCTGGGTGGTGTTTTACAGGATGCCCAGGTACATTTTGATGCCCAAAATCTTTTCGTAATCACTCCGTATAAAGGAATTGACCCCGAAACCGATTCGTACACTGCAGCTTATCCTAACGTGAAAACCTATACACTGGGATTAAACATCACATTTTAATTAACCTGCTAAAAAGAAAAATCATGAAAATGAAATTAATATTTCTCGGTATAGTAACGCTCATGTTTATGGGTGGTTGCACCAAGGACCTGGTCCCAAAAGACTACTCTGATATTAATCCAAGTATTTTCCCGCAGTCGGAAGATGATATACAAGCCATGGTAAACTCCTGCTATTACCCGCTCAGGGGTGCATGGTGGGACGGTATAAATTCGACCTCCGAAAGAGGAATTATGTTTATGCTTGATGCTACCACCGAAATTCTTTCGGGGAAATTCAGTATACAGCGCGACGGACATTTACTCAATCTTCTGCCGACTAACGAAGAAATGACATATTTCTATGATGGAATGAGCGATTCACCAGGCTCCGGATTTTATAACAAAATCAGCCGAATGACCACCACCCTCGATGCCATCGAAAAATCGACCGTATCGGATGCTGTGAAGAAAAAAGCAATAGCCGAGGTTCGCTGCGCACGTGGTTTGCTGGCATACGACCTGTTCGATATTTACGGACCCATTGTTATTGCACCGTTGGAAGTACTTCAAAACCCTTTGAAGGAAAAACCACTGGCCAGGCTTTCGCACGACGAAATGGTTAAATTTATCGAAGATGACCTGGTTGCTGCAGCTGCCGATTTACCCGATCCGGGTGCTACCGAATATGGTAAGTTCAGCAAGGCTTTGGCTAAAATGATCCATATCAGGCTGATGCTGCACGAAAAGAAATGGGATAAAGTAAACACGCTTTGCGATGATATCATCAAAATGAATTACTTCCACATACAATCCGATTACGTAGGCATGTGGGGTTTGAACGGAGCAAGAAACAGCAAGGAAGTGATCTGGGCTGTACCATGCGATTACGATGGAACCAGCGAAAACCAATGGCAGCTTATGGTTCTGCCTTCGAACTTCGATCCGAAAGGTGGCTGGGCAACTGTTCAGAGCACATGGTATTTCTATGATTCGTTCGAGCCGACTGATATCCGCAAAAGCATGCTGATAACCGAATACACCGGTACCGATGGAGTTACCTACAACAGGGCCAATCCGGGAACAAACATTGATTTGGGACCTATTCCATTAAAAATGGATCAGGATGCCCTGCGTACCACAGGTTTAACAACGGTTGATATTATTCAGTACAGGTATGCCGATGTTCTGTTGTCGAAAGCAGAAGCCCTTGCCAATATGAGTGCTCCTACCCAGGAGGCCATCGACCTGGTGAATGTGATACGCCGCAGGGCCCAGATTCCTGAAATTAAACTGGCCGATTACAGCTCGCTTTCAGCTTTTAACGATATGATCCTTACCGAGCGCAGCCACGAGTACTGGTGCGAAAACGGCCAATACCGTGCCGATCTCATCCGTCATGGTAAATTTATATCCCGTTGCAAAGAGCTCACAGGCTCAACTTATGCTGACGACAACAAGGTGGTTTTCCCATTCTCCTTACGTGCCGTTAGCGAAGGCAAGGGCGTGTTTATTCAGAATCCAGGTTACAATTGATAGTTGTTTGGAAGCAGGATTTTAATTCGAAATGATTGAGTCCTGCTTCCTTTTTCCTTCCGATTTAGCTGTTGGATTGTTTAATAAAAAATAGAATCATAACCCCGATATGAAATTTACGAGACGAAATTATACGACTTATATCCCAGCCTTTCTGCTGATTTGTGCTTTGTTGTTATTGTATTCGGGTTGCAAAAAATCTGATAACGATGCTGCTTCGGATATCACAACCATACAGTATCAGGCATCAACGGATATTTTTCCAAACCCGGAACGTGGTTTCATTCATATGGTGGATGTAAAATCGGAAGGAGCAGGTTTGAATGCCATGTGGCTGTCAACACTCAGGGCTGATAATGTAACCATGATCATGCGGCAGTTTTATCTTGATAAGTTTAAGGATAAAGCCATCAGTGATGCACAATTCCAGCTTATGAATTCCGATATGCAACTGTTACGCGATGCCGGATTAAAGTGTGTGCTACGTTTTTCCTATACCGACGATATGGCCGGAACGGATGCACCTTTAGCTATTGTTTTGCAGCACCTCGACCAGCTGAAACCTTTTTTCGAAGCCAATAAGGATGTTATTGCCTTTGTACAGGCCGGTTTTATCGGTGCCTGGGGCGAGTGGCATCATTCGAGCAACGGGCTGGCAACCATGGAAAATGAAAAAACTATCCTGTATAAACTGCTGAGTGTTCTGCCTTCCGAAATTATGGTACAGGTACGCACACCTAAGGCAAAACAGGATATAGTGGGTAATACCACTCCTATTGACGTTTCCATTGCTTACACCGCTGAAAACAAGGCCCGCATCGGGCATCACAACGATTGTTTCCTGGCAGGCGGAACCGATTATGGAACATACAATAATGTTACGGCCGAAAAAAACTACATCAGTCAGGATGCATTGTATGTGCCTACGGGAGGCGAAACCTGTCCGCCCGAGGGAGATTTCCCCGGTTGCTCAGTGGCTCAAACGGAGATGAGGCTTTTAAAATGGACCTATCTGAACCTCGATTGGTACCAGCCTGTAATTACTGCCTGGAAAAATTCGGGTTGCTTTGACGAATTCAGGCGTAACCTCGGTTACCGCCTTAGCCTGGTGAACGCCAAGTTACCCGACGTTGCAACGCCTGGCAAGGATTATACAGTCGAAATAACCCTTACCAACAAAGGATATGCTCCATTGTATAACTACAAGATCACCAGCCTGGTTTTAAAAGACAAAATCTCAGGCACCAGCTATCCGGTTGACCTTGCCGTTGATATGCGTACCTGCAAACCCTATGGCACGCTTACCATTACAAAAAGTTTGAACTTAACAGGCATTCCGGCCGGCGATTATGATACCTACCTTTCGATAACCGATCGCGATGCCACGCTGAAAAACAGGGCAGCATATTCAGTGCGCCTGGCTAACAAAGGCACCTGGAACGAAACAACCGGGCTGAACAGCTTAAATCATCAGGTGAAAATTACTGTAAAGTAAACAGGCCTGCCAACACTTAACAACGAATTACTAATCATAAAAACATTTAACAACATGAAAAAAAGCAAATGGTTTATACTGGGTATTGCCCTGGCAATGCTTACAACTGTTTCGTGCGAGAAAGATGATAATACAAGCGGCACAAAGGCAGTATTCAGCTATGTGGCCGATGGTTTTAAAGTGAATTTTACAAATTTCTCAAGCGGGGCCACCACTTATTCCTGGAACTTCGGCGATAACACCGAAGCCTCCACCCTCAAAAACCCTACCCATGTTTTTCCTGCCAAAGGTCAGTTCCTGGTTACATTAACTGCAAAAAACGAAACCGAAACCAGCACTTTTACTGATACTGTTCTTATTACCGGACCTAACATTAAAATTGACGGCGATTTCACCGACTGGGCTTATGTAGGCTATAACACAGAAAATGCACCCGGCACCGGGGGAACAATTCTTGCCATAAAAACCTACGCTTCGACAGGGTATCTGAACTTCTATCTCGAAGGAACGTCAGACTGCACTTTTGAAGTAATGGATTTATACCTCGATACTGACAATAATCCGGAGACTGGATTAATCAGTTGGATGTTTCCTATGGGCTCTGGTGCAGAATACCTTTGCGAAGGTTCTGTTCCAGGAGGATGGGGTGATGTTTTAGAGCATACAGGTCCAGCAGGTAGTGGTTGGGATTGGAATGGGGTTTCCACATTTCCAGAGGCATTTCTATTTTCTGATTTCAAAACTGTTGATGGCAAAAAAGTTATTGAATTTTCTGTTAAAAGGAGTGTCCTTGGGTCGATGAGTAAAAAGGTAAATTTCGCAATTATTGAGAGCACCTCTGGATACACAGAAATCGGCTGGATACCATTAACCCAGACCCCTGAATCGAAATTTCTCACCATAGATTTGTAGTAAGCTCAATACCTGATCAAAGGGGTATCATGTAATTTAAAGGGTAACTCCTTAAAAGTAGCGGCATTCGTTTGGTTGGGTAGTTAGGTTTATGTTTGGTTGCAAAAAAGGATATAACAGCATTTGTTTATATCCTTTTTTACAAATACCGTTTCGTTATAAACCCGCAATATGGGTAGCTTTACAATGGGTTAAAACATTGTGCCTGATTAACATTCAACGTAAGAATATGAAAACCAAAACCATTGCCATTGCTTTTTTTGCAATTGCCAGCTTCGCGTTTGTGAACAGATGTTTTGCTGAGGCAGCGCTTTCGAAATGGCCCGGAACACCTGTCCGGGTTGAATATATTTTGCCTGCCGACCCCATAACTACCGCCACTGAACTCCCGGTTTACGAAGTGGCCAATTCATCAAATACCCGTATTACCACCTATAGGAATACCGACTACCAGCTGGTACTTCACGAAATTAACCGGGGCAGCTATACCGAAATCAACGGAGAGCTTCAATACCTGGGCGATGGCAATTCGTGCGTCACGCTACGGGTAATCCTTCCGCTGAACAGCACAAAATGGAAATGGTTTCAAGGCCTTGATAAATCAAAAGAAATGAAGCCGGGCATCACTTATTTTGATACCATCCCTGTAAATACGGTTTGGCCGCCCGATGGCGCTTTCAATGGCAAAACCTTATCCGACGGAGGATACGGCGATGCAGTAGGCCGTGGCACCATGTCATTTTACCCGCTTTGTGCAGTTGCTGCCGATGGAAAAGGCCAGGCGTTGGGCGTTGATATGGCAATACCACTGGTTTACCGGCTTGGCGCCGAAATAAATAAAGGATTAGTAGCTGAATTTGATGTTGCCACCAGTCCACAAACTGATAAGTTCCCGAACCGGGCATTTTTTAAACTCAGCTCATTTGAATTTAACAGCAAATGGGGAATGCGCTCCGCTTTGGAGAAATACTATTCCATTTATCCCGAAGCATTTAAAAAACGGGTAGTTACCGAAGGCATCTGGCTGCCCTTTACCCCGCTCCGATCCATTCCGCAATGGGAAGATTTCGGATTTGCTTTTCACGAAACATCATGGAACAGCCAGGATACCAAAGACGGTCAAAAACTGCCGAATATTTTGTCCGACAAGGGCACCGGCGTGCTGAGTTTTCAATATACCGAGCCCTGGGATATTCAGCTGCCCATTACCCGGAAAAATATCCCTTACGATTCATTGGTTTCGGATGCTATGATCCCAACCCAGCACCAGGAATATGTGAACAACAGTGCAACACAGGATAAAAACGGGCTCAAGCAAACGCGCAGGCTCGAAACGCCCTGGTTCAGTTCAGGCTGGGCTGTAAGCATTACTACCAACTGCGATCCTGATATACCTGGTTTCAACCGCTATCAGTATGTTTTGCATGATGAAATAAAACCGGCAGTAAAAATGAATGTGGATGGAATCTATTTCGATTCGATGGAATGGAACTGGCACCACGATCTGAATTATCGCACAGCGCATTTTAAAACCACCGATTACCCACTAACATTTTCGGCAGGCGTAGCCCGGCCTGCAATCTGGAATTTTACTTCTGAGTTTGAGTTTATGAAGAAAATTGCCGACGAAATGCATATGCAGGGCAAGCTGGCCATGGGCAACGGCCATGGATGGAATCCTTTTGCGGCCGCGAACCTCGACTTGTTTGGCGCCGAATTAAGCTGGTATTCTTCAGGCGATCACAACACGGATGCACTTGATTTTAAACGGGCAATTTCGTTCCGCAAACCCATTGTCTTTCTTTTAAACGAAGGCTTGAATGATAAAGCCTTCACTGATGCGCCCTACACCGGGTACCAGGTTTACTTTGAGAAACTGATGGCCTATGGATTTTTTCCGTCGTTTTTCAGCACCAATGCCTCCAGCGATCCTTACTGGCAGGATCACCAGAAAATAGAAAACGGGCGGCCTTTCTTCAAAAAATATATTCCCATCATTAAAACCATTGCAGCGGCTGGGTGGGAACCTGTAACCGGAGCTATCGGAAACAATGCATCAGTGCGGATTGAACGTTTCGGTAAACCCGGAAACCTGTTTTTTACGGTACGCAATAACGGCAGCCAGGAAGTAAAATGCCTGATAACACTGGATGCAACTGAACTTAAAATAGCCGGTAAAATGAGCGCCAAAGAACTGGTGGGCGGAAAGCCGGTTAAAATTGAGAATAACAAAATGTATGTTACCATTCCTTCGCAACGAACACAGGTAATACAAATCACACCATGAAGAAAAACCGGATTTTCCCGATAATTCTGTTTACCCTGATTTTGGTTAACAGCACTTACGCCCAGGATTGGACGCATTATGTACGTACTTCCGGTCATGGCTGCGAAATTGACCAGCTTCATGCCATTATGAATGATGCCAGGCAAACCTACCTGTTTGGCATTGAAGTGGATAATGATATCACCGGCAGGTACAGCAGCTTGCTGGTTCCCGACCAAAAGCTGAAGGCTATAAAAGCCATGGCCGACAGCGCTCATGCAGCCCATAATTTTGCTTTTGTGTATACCGCCGGCCTCGAGTGTATTACCGACAGCATGACGCCTCAATCGAGGTCGTTCCTGCGCGATCATCCCGACTGGGCACAGCGAAACAAAAAAGGCGATCCGGCATTATTCGGATTCGGCGACGCTTTCTGGATCAGCGAAAACTCAGAGGATGTATGGATTTCGCCTTATGCACCCGAGTGGAGGAAGTTGTACATGGAACGCATACGGCAAATTGCGGCTACCGGCATCGATGGCGTTTATATCGATATCCCTTACTGGATGACCCATTTTACCGGCTGGGAAGATACATGGGCAAGCTTTGATACTTACACGGTGGCTGAATTTAAGAAGCGGACCGGGATTGATGCTTTTAATGATTTTAAGCCCGGCGACTGGACGGATCCTGAATTTATTGCCTGGGTCGATTTCCGGATCAGCAGCATGACGGAGTTTATGGCCGAGATTGACAAAAACGTGAAATCAGTAAACCCGAAATGCAAAACCATTGCCGAAATTTATCCGGGCATCGGCGAGGAAGCGGCCCGCGTTGGAGCCGATGTGTACGATATGTACCCGGTGGTTGATGCGATAGCTCACGAATTTAATCCCGGCGACAACAGTGCACGACGTGAACCCCTGGTGTGGATGGAATATATGACAGGGATGTTCACGTTCAGGGCTTTCGCCGAAGGCAAACCCTCGTGGATGCTCAGCTATAGCTGGGATGGCGAGGAAAAAATTGTTCCGGCCGATGCTATCGAAAACCTCGCCATGAGCCAGGTTATGGCCGGCACCAACGCCTGGGATGCCCGCCGTTTCGTAATGTCGGGCTCCAATGATTATGCTGCCCGCACCAGGGTTTATAAATGGATCAGCGAAAACGAAAAACTGATTTATGCGCCCCGTATACCCATTTCGCCGGTGGGAATTTACTTTTCGCCTCAAACAAGAAGTTATTTTGCCGATGATTTTACCCCGGCTTACCAGGGCATGATGAATATATTATTGCGCGAGCACATTGAATTCGAAATTATTACCCCGCGCACGCTGGCTTCCGCAAAAAGCAACATCCTGATTTTGCCCGATGTAAAATGCATTAACGATGCCGAATTTGCCCAACTCCAGGCCTGGGTAAAAAATGGCAAAACCCTCATCTTTACAGGCGAAACCGGTTTGTACGACGGGCATCGTCAGCTTGCCAAAAACAGAAAACGAATGCAGGAATTATCGGTAGCCTTTAAAAATGCAATCTGTATCAACGGGAATCCGGAAAAGAATTTTCAGCAATTTTTAAAGGAAAATTTTGATACGTCAGTTCATAAAGGCAAATACCCCGCGTTCGAAAACAGTGAGGTAGATAAATTACTCTCTCACATCCGAAACTCAAAAACATACGCTCCTGCTGTTGAGATTGAGAACGCCGATGTTTGTGTTGCGCAAATTGCATCAGTCGATAAAAAACCCACCGTTTTCCTGGCCAATTTTTCGGGATTAAAAGGGAAAGAAAACGCGAATCCTTTTCCTGACAAGGACATAATCGTTACATTTCACCACGCTAAGCGGAATGCTTCTGCAACTATAATTCCGTTTATGGGTAAACCTGCGAAACTAACCGGGAAATGGGAAAACGGAAGTTTTAAAGTAACCTTGCCCGAAATTACCAGGGGCGCAATTATTCAGCTCCATTAAGGTAAATGCATACGGTTGCGGGCGCCAGGAAACGCAGATTTATGTTCGAAAATTAATTTAATATCCCAGATACAATGACAAGGGTAATATTGCTTTTTGGCTTGATAACATTAACGTTGATAAGCTTTGGACAGCAAAACAAAACCATCAGTAAGATTACGCTTGCCGATGGTGAAAAAGTTTGGTGTGGTGTGATTAACGACGGGCAACTGATGCCCTTTTCCGCTGATTACAGCATGGATTTTTACGGCAATAATAAATCGAACCAGGCGCAGCCGCTTATCCTTACAAACAAAGGCCAGTTTGCCTGGAGCGAACAACCCTACCAGTTCGAAATCAGGGGTAATGAAATAATTATTACCGATCCGTATCAGCAGGTTGTAACCGGCAAAAGTGGCAATTCGCTGGCCGAAGTTCAGCGGTTTGTACGGCAAAAATATTTCCCATCGAATGGTAAATCTCCGGATACCTTATTGTTTTCGCGGCCGCAGTACAACACCTGGATCGAACTGACATACAATCAGAACCAGGCCGATGTGCTGAAATATGCCCAGGGCATACTCGATAACGGCTTTCCTCCGGGAGTGATCATGATCGACGATACCTGGCAGGAAGATTACGGCCTGTGGAAATTTCACCCGGGGCGTTTCCCCAATCCCGCCGCCATGGTCGACAAACTGCATAACATGGGCTTCAAGGTGATGTTGTGGATATGCCCGTTTGTAAGCGCCGACCAGGCCATGATTTACAATACCCTGAAAGAAGCCAAAGGATTTTTATTACAGAAATCTTCCGAAAATGATACCTGGCAAACCCAATCCAAACCCCTGATGGTGGAATGGTGGAACGGGCAGTCGGCAGTGCTTGATTTCTCCAATCCTGAAGCGGTAAAATGGTTCAATCAGCAACTGGATGGTTTAGTGAAGGATTTCGGGGTCGATGGGTTTAAATTCGATGCCGGCGATATGTATTTTTACCCGGCTAATGGCCTGAGTATGGGTTCCGTTACGCCAAACCAGCAATGTGAACTTTTCGCTCAGTTCGGTCTGCGTTTCCCGCTCAACGAGTACCGTGCATGCTGGAAAATGGGCGGTCAGCCGCTCGCACAAAGGCTACAGGACAAATCGCATACCTGGGGCGATCTGCGTAAGCTCATCCCGAATATGATACTCGAAGGCTTGAGCGGTTACCCGT
The DNA here is from genome assembly GCA_964400395.1 of uncultured Lentimicrobiaceae bacterium. GTDB lineage: Bacteria > Bacteroidota > Bacteroidia > Bacteroidales > UBA4417 > UBA4417. Next base: position 16,801 of record CAYNVK010000009.1, read on the forward strand.
TTTCGTGTCCGGATATGATTGGTGGTGGCGAGTGGACTTCCTTCCTGGATGAATCCATTCTGGATCAGGACCTGATTGTACGATCCGCACAATTACACGCCTTAATGCCGATGATGCAGTTTTCGGTTGCCCCCTGGCGGGTACTGGATACGGAACATTTAAATGCGGTGAAAGCGGCAGTTGCATTGCGCACAAAATTTACCCCGCTCATCATGCAATTAACACATAAGGCAGCAACCACCGGCGAGCCCATCGTAAAAAGCATGGAATATGTATTTCCGGCACAGGGATTTGAAACGGTTGTGGATCAGTTTATGCTTGGCGATAATCTGCTGGTGGCGCCCATGCTCGAAAAAGGGAAAACAAGCAGAAATGTTAAACTCCCCGCCGGCAAATGGAAAGCACCTGATGGCACTGTGCTTAAAGG
>CAYNVK010000009.1:17327-19543 GCA_964400395.1 uncultured Lentimicrobiaceae bacterium
ATGTTAAACTCCCCGCCGGCAAATGGAAAGCACCTGATGGCACTGTGCTTAAAGGCGGTAAAACCTACCCGCTCAAGGCAGAACTGGATCAGCTTTTATATTTTCAAAAAATAAATTAGCAACCCATGAAAACCTCAAGGGCTAAAAAAATCACTCCAACCGAGAATGAATATTGACAAGAAATTAAAATGTCTTAATTGGCAAAGATTTTGATCATCAGTCCTCCCCCTGGTCATTGCGAACAAAGTGAAGCAAAAGGGGGAGACAGAGGGGGTACAAAGCAATGGAAATCGTTTTTTATACACTCCCCTGTCTGCAACAGGCAGGCCAGCCTTCCCTGAAATCAGGGAGGGAGCAGATTCTGCACACTCACAAGTTCACACAATAGAAGCTAAATCACAGATTTAAATGTTGTTACAAAATTATATACAGATGAAAAAGCGCTCTTTTATTTTTTTGATCCTGGCAATCCTGGGTATATCAGCCAACGCCATCAATTACCCCGGCAAAGCGCCCGGAGCTGCTATACTCACAATAAAGCCCACCGCGATCAGCTTACAGAATAATGTGTTAAAACAATCATGGACTGTAACTAACAACAAAATTATTCCCGGAAAGCTTACTGATATTCAGGGTAAAACCAGTATTGAGGTTTCGGCTGCGGAACTTTTTTATGTAATCGTTGATGGAAAGCTGCTGAAAAGTTCAGAATTTAAATTGCAGAATGCGCCGGTGGAATATAAGATTGTGCCCGACAAAAAACCGGGGCATCAATCACAACACCTGGGTGGAAAAGCCATAAGAGCCGTTTTCGCATCAAATAACGGTGACTTGATGGTGCAGTGGACGGCCATGCTGCGCGATGGTTCAAATTATATACAACAGCAGCTTGTTTTCTCAACCCGCCAGCCTGATTTAAATGTATCGGAATATTATTTTGAGCTACAAACTCCCGGCAAAGCTTCGGCAGGAACTGTTGACGGATCGCCGGTAACTTTCGGCAACTTCTTTTTTGCTTCCGAAAACCCGATGACAAAAATCATTTTACAGCAGGATGCAAAAACAAACCTGGCCCAGTTCCGGTTGCCACGCTACAGCGGATTAACAAATACTGAACCGTTTACAACCACCATAACAACCGGCGTAGTGCCTGAAAACCAGATGCGGCGCGGGTTTCTTTACTACATCGAACGCGAACGTGCCCATCCTTACGTGCAATATGCGCATTACAATTCGTGGTTCGACATCTCGTATTCCGAATTAAAACTTAACGAAAAGGCATGCCTGGATGTGATCAGGCATATTGGCGACAGCCTGGAAGCAAAACGTGGCGTCGCCTTATCCGGATTTGTTTTCGACGATGGCTGGGACGATAATTCCACCTTGTGGCAGTTTAACAGCGGGTTTCCCAACGGATTTGACCCCTTAACTGCCGAAGCCAAAAAATATAAATCGGGTATCGGGATGTGGATTTCACCCTGGGGCGGTTACGATCCTGAAAAAGCCGAACGGTTGAAATATGGCGCAACACAGGGATTTGAAACCAATGAAAACGGATTTTCGTTGTCGGGCCCAAAATACTATTCGCGGTTTAAAGAAGTTTGCCTGAATCGTATTCAGAAAAACGGCGCCAGCTATTTTAAGTTTGATGGCATTGGCGCGGCTAATGGACTTAATGCCAACAAATTTGAAAAAGATATTGATGCTTTGTTCCGCCTTACCGGCGAATTACGGGCTGCTAAACCTGAGTTGTTTATCAATATGACAGTTGGAACCTGGCCTTCGCCCTTTTTCCTGTGGTATGCCAATTCGATATGGCGTGGCAGCGACGATGTAAACTTTATGGGCCAGGGAACCAAACGCCAGCAATGGAGCAACTACCGCGATGCCATGACTTACGAGAATATCGTTTCGAAAGCGCCCTTGTACCCGCTTAATTCGCTGATGCTTCATGGAATTTGTATAGCCAAAAACGGAACGCCTCAGGAAATGAATAACACTACCGACGACATCCGGAACGAGATACACTCCTATTTCGGCAGTGGCACCGGCATACAGGAACTCTACATCAGCTGGAGCCTGCTGAATGCCGAAGTATGGGATATACTGGCTGAATCCATTTTGTGGTCGCGGGCACATAAAGATATACTTGCCGATACACACTGGATCGGCGGCGATCCCGCAAAGGGAGAAGTGTATGGCTGGGCAGCCTGGAA
>CAYNVK010000010.1:0-19496 GCA_964400395.1 uncultured Lentimicrobiaceae bacterium
GCCCGCAGGATATACGTATGTATCTCCGTATTTAACTTTCACAACTAACAATATAAGCGTTGAGCCGGGCACCTACCTGATGGCTGTAATGCATAAAGCTGTGGGCGGAAACTGGGAATTATCCGGATCCTCGTATTTTCAGAACCCGATAAAAGTTACCGTGGTAGCCGCCTCCATACAACCCGATATTTTTGAAGACAATAATTTGGTTTCGCAGGCATACAACCTGCCGGTTTCATTCAGCGGTAATGCAGCAGCAAGCAATACCAGCGGATCGAATTGCCATATTACCACCGATAATGATTTTTACAAAGTAGTACTTCCTGCCGGGTACAACTACACCATAACCCCAAGGCTCCGCGATTCGTACAACAGCGGCAACGGGATTATTTATACCCTCGATGGCTTGTTCTCCTATTCAGCCGATGGTACATCATGGTCAGAGGCATTTGACGATATAATGCCCGGCAGTATTCCTGTTGCAGGTGGCGGCACCGTGTATTTTCATATCGCCCCTTACTTTGCAGGCGAAACCGGTACTTACCTGCTCGATATTGCTTTAACCCGCATTTCAACAGTAGGTATTGATGCGGCAACTCAGGACCTGGTTAAAATATATCCCAATCCGGCCAAAGATTACATAACGCTTGATTGCAGTAGTTTCAAGGGAACTGTAAGCCAGGTAAATTTGGTAAATATGCAGGGCATCGGAGTCTTTACTCAAGCAGTTGCCAGTACTTCCGAAGTAAATAGCATATCGTTACCGGCGCTTGCAGCAGGAGTTTACACCTTGCAGCTGGTCACAAACCAGGGAATACTAACCCGCAAAATAAATATTGCGCGGTAAGTTTTACAAAGGAATTAGTTTTAAATAACTAACATTGAAATGTTGATCCGCCGGGCTGTCAGTCGCCGTGGACAGCACTCATTTGATGCTAAAAAGACAGATATATTCAGGCCGGTATCTGTAATTATTACTACCCCGGCTTGATATGGGCGCGAAAAAAGACTATATTTGGGTGTCGTAAAAAATATCCCGATTTAATAATTTGAATAGGTAACGTGTACATTTGGTTTTAGATTATTTTAAAACACTGTACATTGATTTTTAAAAAGTAAACCCAGGGTAAATCATAACAACGAATGGGTATTTCATAGGCAGCAGTTTTTTTTGAATTTGTATTTCAATATGAAGTGTTGTATGTAAAAAAAAGGTATATTTGAGTGTTAGTACGATTTGCTGTATTCAAGGTTAAATGTTGAGGTTTTAAGTGATAAATATGTCTGTTATGCGATTAGAAAAATGTTTTTTTCTCCGCCAAAAAATAAAGTGTTGGCAATATCAATAAAAGTGATCACAGTGCGCTGATTTTTCTGAATTTCAAAATCATACAACCAGTGAAATATCTATACGCTTTGCAATAATGAAGAAACTTATCTGCTTTTTTCTTATCTCTGTTTTTCTCCTGGGATGTTCAAAATCCCGCGAAGGATCATCGGTAGCTAATGAACCTGTAAACGCATCAAATGAAGTCCGGAAGGCGGATAATGATGTACGCAAGCTGGTAAAGGAAGCCGATGTGCGTTTTCTCACTACCGACAACCGGAATACCTACCAGTTGGTGAACAGTTGTCTGAAGGGTTTCGGCGCTTATATTTCCGACGAAAATACTTTTAATAACCGCAGCCAGTCGGGGTACGAACTCACCATAAGGGTACCTGCAGCGCATTTCGACAGTTTGTTGAATTACATCCTTACCCATGCCCCGGTTAAAGAACTGGAGAGCAAACGCACCCGCGTAAATGATGTTACTGACGAATTTATTGATATAGAAGCAAGGATTAAAATTAAAAAAGAATCGGCGCAGAAATTGGCTGACTTCATGAAGCAGTCGAAAAACCTCACGGAAACCCTCGAAATTCAGAAACAACTTACCGACCTGCAGTCCGAAATCGAATCCGTTGAAGGACGTTTGAAATACCTGAATGACCAGGTGAGCTACAGTACTTTACGTATCACATTTTATGAACGGGTAAGCTACTCAACAAGGTTTGCCGGCGAATTCTGGGATGCGCTGAAAGGAGGCTGGCAGGTGTTTCTCTTCCTGCTTACCGGACTGGCTTATTTGTGGGTTGTACTCCTGGCGGCTCTGTTGGTGTGGCTGGGCCTGAGGTATTACAAACGAAGTATTAAAAGAAAGAAATAGCGTTTTACTATTACACTCACAGCCGGCATGCAGGAGGCCGGTATTGCCTTTAACATCCTGATATTGTTGTACCTGGTTTTTGCTGACACTGCACCAGGTTAAATTGCGAAGTAAAATTAAATTTTCATTATATGAACACAGTACAATCCGTTTTATACATTGACATACTGGAGGAACTTCAGAAAAATTACAATTTTAGCGATACTGAGGGCATTTACGGCGAAAACCCCGGTGAACTGCTGAATAGTTTTGTGATGTTTTCCGGTTACCGTGACCTGGACCTCTACGATTTGTTTAAAGTGGTGATAAACGGGCAGGTTTTTTACTTCGGGACCCTCGAAGTCGAATACACCTGGAAAGAAAGCCGGTATCCGTCAGCAATGCGCGAATTCCAGAATTTTATGATCAAAAAGCTCGATTTTGGTTACGGTAAAATGTTGATACGCCCTGAAACCATCCAGGATAAAGTTCAGGAGATTTTCGTGAAAAGTGAAATCGACTTCACTGATCATCCCGGATTTTCCTCCCGTTATTACTTCGTGGCCGAAGATAAAGGCCTGGCCCGGAGTTTTGCCACCGACCGGCGTTTGTCATTAATTGAAATGCAGCGCGAATTGTATGTCGAGGTAAATAACAACGTGCTGCTTGCCAAATTTGCCCGCAACGTAAACTACGACGACTGCTTATCATTGCTTGAACTGGGTGAACTGCTTTAAAATGCTGACCTCGGAATAAAGCTCCGGCTGAGTACATGGCATTAGTGCAGTTTTACCGCGGTGTATTTGATTGGTAAAATTTTATTTCGTGGTAATAAGAAGCAAAATAGCAACCTGCAAACTGTGTTTAGCCGCCTGATAGCCGGCATCAACAAATCAAATTTATAGCTGTGCTGGTTTGCAGTTTCAAAATTTCAGGTACTTTCGTGATTCTCTTTTACATGCTCAATGTTATGCTGAACCATATCCATCACATTGCCATTATTTGTTCCGATTACCAGGCCTCAAAGCATTTTTATATTGATGTTTTGGGATTAAAGGTGATCCGGGAGACTTATCGCGAACAACGTTCATCGTATAAGCTCGATCTCGCCCTGAATGGTGATTATGTGATCGAACTTTTTTCGTTTCCCGATCCACCGGCCCGAATATCGCGGCCCGAAGCAACCGGTTTGCGTCACCTGGCTTTCGAAGTGGACAAGCTTGAGAATGTGATACGTCAATTGAAAAATTATGGCGTTGAGGCAGAGCCCATCCGCACCGACGATATCACAGGCAAGCGGTTTACCTTTGCTTTCGATCCCGATCAGTTGCCCATTGAGTTTTACGAGAAATAATCAATTCGTTTTACTCAATACATTTGCTTTCGCCCGATTAATCATACTTCCAACCACACTTTTTTTCTGCATTTTTTACCTCTTATACCCCATTATCATGAAACTTGAACGCTTCCAGGTTGATGCTTTTACCAACGAAATATTTGGCGGAAACCCCGCGTGTGTAGTTCCATTGCAGGAATGGCTGCCCGATGATCTGCTGCTCAACATAGCAAAGGAAAATGCAGTTCCTGAAACGGCATTTTTTGTTTATAAAGGAGAAAAAATTCACCTTCGCTGGTTTACGCCTGATATTGAAATGGACCTCTGCGGGCATGCTACCCTGGCTACCGCGCATTGTTTGTATACCATGCTCAATTATGGCAATTCCCGGATGGTTTTCGAAACCCTGAGTGGTGAGCTGGAAGTTGTGGCCGCTGATGGTTACTATGATCTTGATTTCCCATCTCGAATGCCCGTTGCTTCGGCTTTGCCTGAACCTATTGAAATGGCGTTAAGTATCAAGCCCCTTGAAGTATTGAAAGCCAGGGATTACGTGTTGGTTTACGATTCGGAAAACGATATCCGGAATATTGAAATCAACCGCCGGTACTTCGACCAGGTAAACCTGGGGCATGGTGGGGTAATTGTTACCGCCAGGGGCATTGACTGCGATTTTGTTTCGAGGTTTTTCACACCGCAAGCCACCATCCTCGAAGATCCGGTAACAGGTTCTGCCCATTGTTCATTGATTCCTTTCTGGGCGCAGCGGCTGGGGAAGAACGAGATGTTTGCCATGCAGTTATCCGAAAGAGTCGGGAAATTAACCTGCCTCAATAAAGGTGAGCGAGTAATTATAAGCGGGCATGCCAGGACCTATTCGGCAGGTTGGCTTTATACGGAATAATTTATTGCCTCGCACCTTTAAAAGGTATTGACTTATTGCTGTAAAAATCTTAATTTTATAATCCGTTAGTTTAAGGTAAATTATAACTTTATTATTGGGAAGCCGGTAGAACTATCAGAACAATCATCAGGTATTATTTTTACTAAAAATTGAGAGCTATGAAAATCAAGACATTACTTTTTATTGTTTGTTTTTTTGGGAATGCTGCAGGGCTATTGGCCCAGGAAGCAGATAAGCCGCTGGTGCCGGCTGATAAATTCAGTATTGGCATGGGAATCGGCCAGGACTACGGCGGCTTTGGCGGGCACGCTGTGGTTTATCCCGCCCGGAGTATAGGCCTTTTTGTCGGTTTTGGGTACGACCTTGTAGGTTTTGGGTACAATGTAGGTGCCAAATTTCGCCTGCTGCCTTCCAAAACCGCTAAAAAAGTTACTCCTTATGCCATATTCATGTATGGATACAATGCAGCCATAAAGGTACAGGATGCTTCTAACCTCAATAAAGCCTTTAATGGCCCAACGGCAGGCATTGGCATCGACCTCAAGCCGCATGCCAGGAGCAAGGTTTACTATTCTTTCGGGATCTCAGTTCCATTCAGGGGCGCGGAGGTAGATGATTATATCGAAGACTTAAAAAACAACCACGGAGTCGTTTTCGAGAATGATCTTTTACCGGTTACTTTTTCAATCGGGTTTAAATACATCGTAAAATAAATTAAAAGTAATTTTATGAAATCGCCTTCATTTCTGATCATCCTTTTCTGCCTGCTTACTGCATTTGGCCAGGCACAGCATATTGAACCAGCTCCCTACAACAAAGCCGTTGTTTATTTTGTCAGATATTCATCCCTGGGTTTTGCAATTAATTTCAGCTACTTCGACAGTACGCGGCTGGTAGGCCGGTTTAATGGCCCCAAATACATCAGGTACGAGTGCGAACCCGGACGGCACCTGTTTTGGGCACGTTCCGAAAACCGCGACTTTGTGGAAGCCGAAGTTGAAGCCGGCAACATTTATTTTATAGTTGCCAATCCGCGCATGGGAGCGGTAAAGGCCCAGGTTGAGCTTGTTGCGGTTGATCCCAAAGATGCCAAAACCATGAAAAAGATACTGGAGCTGCTTGCCAAAAAGCCATCGGAAGCCTTTACTGCCGAAGAACTTGCGATTGATGCCGAAGAGCTGAAAGATGCAACTGTTAAAGGATTGGCGAGGTATATAGTCGAAAAGGCTGATGGAGTTCAATTTCCCCAGCTTACGCCTGCAATGAACTACGATACAAATAATAAGCCAACTGAGTGAGATGTTTGTTGTAGTGTTTGATGCATGAAAAACCAGAGGCTATCCCATTTTTATTGATATCCTCTACTTTTTCTGATAAGTAATGCCATATCCTGAATTGGTTGATAATAGTTAAGAAAAGTGTTTGCCAGTAAAATCCGGTTCAGTAAATTATTTTCTTCTATTTATTTGCATTTTGTAATTTTTGTATGTACTTTAGAGCCTGCATTGCTGCCTTTTCCTAAGATTTCTTGTGTCCGATATAATTCCCGAAATATCATTTAAATGAATTTCGGGCAGTTACAGCACTATTTTGATTTGAAGTGCTTATAATGCCTTAATTTACTTGGCTTCTGAACAGTTGTCTTACTGAGATTCCTGCGGGATTGCGGGAACCGGAAGAACAGATTTTAAAGGATACCTGGGTTAGCATTTTTTTGTCATCCTTTACTTCCAGTCATTTCGCTTTTTGAGTTGAAAAACACAAATCTGGTTGCACAAATGCATTTAGGTTTGTTTTGAACTATCCGGGTTCATTCTTGTTTTACACATTATTTCTTCCTACTCGTTTTGCTTTTTTATAACATCGTTCCGGGCACTCATTCTCATTGTCTCCTTTTGTGCATTTCAATACATTCATATAAATACGCTTCTCATTTGTTTCTCTAAATCCGTAATACATGATTTAAACTTTACAAATATGAAAAAACAGTTCTTTTTCCTGCTTTGTGCCGTGTTGGTTTCAATGTCGCTTTATGCACAAACCAATATCAGCGCCAACATTTCGAGTAACACCACCTTAACTGTTGCCAACAGTCCTTATGTAGTAACCAATTCAATTGAGGTTAACCCCGGGATTACGCTCACAGTGCAGTCAGGCGTCGAAATCAGGTTTAATGCCGGGGTGTACCTGCATGTGCGCGGAACCTTATCGGCAACGGGAGCCAAGTTTACTGCCAACGGAAGTACAAACAAAGGATTCTGGGATGGAATTTATGTTTCGTACGAGTATTACGAAAACGGCAGCGTTACCCTGGACAACTGTAACGTGGAATATGCCTCCAATATCTACGTCAGGAAGGGGCAGCTTACCCTTAAGAACTCAACCATCAACAATTTTAGTGGGTATGGCGTTCAGGTATCCTCAGTCGGCACGCTGAATATCGATAACTCAACGATAAAAAATACCAATTTCCCGATTTATTTTTATGGTCCCGGCCAAATGACGGTTGGAAGCAACGTTTTGCTCACCGGCAATGCGAATGACTATGTTTATCTTAATTTTTCGGATATCACGGGCGAGTTCCGCTTACGGAAACTCAATATTCCATATTATAATCCCTACAAACGGGTTACCGAAACCGGGACCCTGATTATTGAACCCGGCGTTCAGATTAAGAGTGTAAACAGCGAGATTACTGTTAGCGGAAAAATAAAAGCGCTCGGAACAAAGACCAATCCCATTATTTTCGATATGTCATCCAACGCCTCTTATTGGCTGGGTATCAATATTACCGCAAGTGCCATTGATACTGCCTGCATCTTTAAAAACTGCAGTTTCCGCAATGCTGTTTACGACCATGAGCCTTATTGTGCCATGGAGATTAATGCGGCATCGCCAACCCTCGACAGCTGTAAGTTTACCGGCAATTCGCATAACCTGGTAATAACGGGTATAAGTAAGCCAAAATTTACAAATTGTACTTTTGGCCCCTCCGTCACCCAGGGCAGCGAATGCTACAACATTGCCATGGATTTGAATGCACAGCCTGTGTTTACATCCGATTCTATCCAGTTTAATTCAAAAGAAATCAGGGCTATAAAAATACTCGAAGGCAATATTATTGATGATTCGCGGCTCAGTAAAACCTCATTCATCGGGCTTCCGAACATTACTTACTGCCTTTACGGCAATGCCAATGTGGTGGATACCGCTTCGTTAACCATTGATGCAGGAATCGTAATCAAGTGCAGGTACTATTATTCAATTCTTTACGGAAATGGAGTAATTAATGGAGTGGGCACCACGGCCGAACCTATTATCTTCACCCACGTTGCCGACGATAATTTTGGCAACCCGCTCGATTCGCAAAACGATGGTGTTCAGGGGATTTCGCATAGCAATTCAGGGCGAATTGTTCTGTATAGCAAAGCCACTTCCCGGATCGAAAACTGGAAAATTTATTATGCCGGTTATAATTCCGATAATTATGCGGTGTATGCCACCGAAGGTAACATTGTGAAAGGCTGCGAAATCAAAAATTCGTATCGTGGTGTTTACTTTGCAGGAAATGCCCAGGTAATAAACAATTCCTTTATGAATATTGATTACTATCCAGTGGCCCGGATGGTGAATAAAGGATCGCCGGTTTTATTGGGTAACACAGTTTCGAATGTGGGCATTATCGGCATTCTCATTAATAGCTTTGCCGATGATTCGCCAACGCTGAAATCGATGGATTTTGCCGGTTTTACCAATGTGGCTTATATTATTGAAAATCAACAAACCATAAATGCGGGAAATATTATCACTGTTGACCCGGGCGTGGTTGTGAAGTTTTCTTCCAATGGGCGGCTTACCGTTAATGGCGCCTGGAAAGCCATTGGCAAAGCCAGTAACAAAATTATTCTCACTTCCATTAACGACGATTCAGCCGCAGGCGACACCAACAACAACGGAACGGGTTCGTCGCCCGGAAATGCCGACTGGTCGGGCATTGACTTTACCGCTACCGCCAGCGATGTGGATAACTACCTGAAAAATTGCGAAGTAAGATACGTTTCTTATTATTACTGGTCGGATGCACGTGCTGCCGTTCGCATCAATAGTTGCAAGGTGGTGATGGACTCCACCAAAGTTAACTTCACCAATACCTGCGCTGTAGCCATCATGGGCGATGCAAATCCAACCATTTCGAACTGCCAGTTCTATAACCTGGGCGATGCGCCTGTTTACATGGACTTATTTGCCAGCCCGGTATTTTCGGGTGATAATAAGCTCGCTAATCTTCCTTTTATTGCCATCAGGCTTCATGGTAAAGAAGTAAAAGGTACAGTACCTATCAGGAATTTTGCTGGGTACACCGGCATTACCTACATCATGGAGGAGGATATGACGATTATGGAGCAGCTTACCATTCCTGCAGGTGTAACATTTAAAGGCGCCGGCCGGTGGCAGGTAAGGGGCAGGCTCGATGTACAGGGCACAACCTTAAACCCGGTTGTATTCACCACCCTCGAAGATGATGCCTATGGAAGTCCAAAGGACACCCAGCAAAATGGAAATTCCACCCTGAATAATAACGGCAACTACATCATTTTTTACGATGAAGCCAACGACCTGAGTACCATTAACCATGCGCTTTTCAGGTATCCGTACCGTATCCCTATCCAGCTTACCAACGCTTCACCCAAGGTGAAAAACTCAACGTTCGAAAATGCCATTTACGAAGGTGTTTCCTTATTTGGATCAAGCAAGCCAGGTATCGACAGTTGTACGTTTAATAACATTCCATTCCCCTTCACTACCTCGCTGGTTACCTACCCGGCCACCACTGCCGGCAATGTGATTTCCGGAACCACCGGCAGGGGCATACGTGTTACCAACGAAACATTAACCAACGATGTGGTGCTGGGCAAGAAGAGCCTCGCCGGTATTGTTAACATTCCTTACATATTTCAGAATTATACCGTGGGCACTGGGGCAAAGCTTACCATCAGCCCGGGCGTAATATGCAAGTTTATGTCGGGTGGTTATATGAATGTTTATAACGGTTTGGTAGCCAAAGGCGGAACCACTACTGATAGCACGATTGTTTTCACTTCCGACCGCGATGATTTTTATGGTGGTGATACCTATAACGATGGAGATGCAAGTCTTCCGTCGCTGAATTACTGGAATGGCATTTATTTCTATAATGAATCCCTCGACGAGAATTGTACCCTCGAAAACTGTATTATCAAAAACGGGTCTTACGTTTATTACCTGAATTATTATCCTACCTACAACCGGGGAGCCATCACCGTGGATAATGCTTCACCTACCATTAAAAACTGTCTGTTTAAGGATAATTATTACGGGATCATGTCATTTAATACCTCGTTACCAAAAATCAGCAATTGCGATTTTATTGGTACTGAGCCCACGTATGGATACGGAGTATGGAATGTAACGCCAACCAACACGGTAACTGCCAAAGGTTGCTGGTGGAACAGCAATACAGGCCCGAAGCACAGTTCGAACCCCGGCGGGTTAGGCGAAAAAGTTTCGGATAATGTTGATTTTACGCCGTTTGCAGTACAGCTTGCCAAACCGGTACTCGGCGATATAAGCCTCAACGGATCCATTTCACCTTACGATGCCTCGCTGGTGCTGCAGCATACAGTTTCGGCCATTGTGCTGAGTGCAGCCCAAAAGGGAGTGGCTGATGTAAGCGGAAACGGCACCATCACTTCCTACGATGCTTCGCTCATCCTACAATATTGTGTGGGGCTGATCAGCCGTTTTGTACCCGGGAGTACCAAAGCAGGCGCAACCGGCGATTTAGCTTCGGCAAGTTTTTCGGATGCGGTTACCTATGGTAAAAATACCATCATTGTTCCTGTAGTGCTTTCGACACAAAGCAATGTTAAATCGCTTGAGCTGAAATACGAATACAACAATGCACAGCTCAAATTCCTGAAAATGAATACAGAGCAACTTCCGGAGGGCATTTCCTTTGCCAGCGGCAGCAGTGCCGGCGGGGGCGGAATAGCTTTTTCGCTTGCCTCGGCTTATGATCTTAACCTGAACGGTGTAAAAGTAGAACTCGAATTTGAACTGCTTGATCCAACCGTTAACCAGTCGACCCTAAGCCTTGTTTCGGGCCTGGCCAACGAGTCCGAAATAAGCGCACTACCGGCTTCGGTTACTTTTGCAACCGCTGATATAGCCCTGGGATTTGATGCAAACCGCGCAGGTTCATATCCCGAAATTTATTATGCCAACCAAACGGTATATGCAAAATTCGTTACCGAAAAGCCGGGTCAAAGCATTGATATACAACTTGCCGACCAGGCCGGGAAGATCGTTTTCAGGCGCACGCTGAAAGGACTCGGCAGCGGGTATCATTCGTACGAATTCCCGTTTGCAGGTTCCGGTAAAGCAGCCCAGGGCGTTTATATCTTCACGCTGCGTGCTGCTGACTCCAATTATGCAAAGAAACTTCTGATAAAGTAAGCCTTCATCCGAAAAGGACCTGCCAGTTTACCTTTTCGTATAACCAGTTTAAATGGCGGAGTTTAATTACGGGTAAGATTAATTCATTTACAGGTAATTATGATTTCTGTCGAAAGAGTACAAGGCAACCATAAAAACTTTAACAGATGAACAGATTTATAAGTATAATATCAGCAGTTTCGTTGTGGGTAATTTGCTATTGCGTGCTCGCGGGCGGCAATGCAAGTGCACAAACAACCATCGGCTTTAGCATTGCAAACGCAACCATTACGGAAAAAGATACTTTCAGTATTCTTTTTAAAGCAGATTCCTCGTTTACCGGCAAAAAAGTATATGCCTTTCGTTTTGGATTGTCGTACAATGCCAGTTACCTGGAATGCCTCGGCGTTTCACCGGCCGGAACTATCCTCAGTGCATGGGGCGCTCCGACAGTGAATACTCAAACAGCCGGAAAAATAACAGTTGCCGGGGCCGGTAGCAGTCCACTGTCAGGCTCGGGCGATATGTTTCGTATTAAATTCAGGGCTACCCGCGGAGGTGGAACCTATGTGGAAAATATAGCCAGCATAAGCTACCTGAATGAAGGCTCTCCATCCTTATCGGTTAAGAGTTCGTACATTCTATGCAACAGCCGGTCGTATCCCGATATTTATCCCGACAATTACACACTGTATGTTGGCGATGAGTTACAGATGAATGTGTCGGGCGGTACAGCTCCTTACGTGTATAAAGTTGTTGATACAGCCGTTGCACTTATCTCGGCCGGATCAAAAGTGCGCGCTAAAGGCCCGGGTACCACCCAGGTTTTTGTTACCGACAGCAAGGGCGAAATTTCGTACACAACCGGAGTAATTGATGTTCGGGCAATAAAGTTGCGCGTTGTTCACAGCGCGGCCTGGCCGGGCGAAAATTTCCTGGTACCGGTGCGTATTGAAATTGCGCCGGGTACAAAAGTGTTTGCCGGCAGTTTTGAGTTAGGATTTAGTGGGAACATACAGGGTATTTCGTCAAGCGCACAGCAGGGCGATTTCCAGGTATCAGTGCAAAATAAGGCCTACCCAAACGTGATGAAGGTTTCTTTTGCAAGCAGTTCAGGAATTACAGCATCGGGAATATTGTGTTACCTCGGTTTTAAAGCAGTGAACAGCGGAATGCAATATGTGAACATTAACAGTGCCCTCTTCAACGAATCATTGCTGGCAATTACATACAACGAAAATGCTGAAATCTACAGTTTGCCAACACTTACTATTACTCCCAATGGTGCAAACATGATGTGGGGTTCCACCCAAAAAATTACTGTTGGCAACGGTACGCCACCGCTTACCTACCAGACTTCGGACACCACTATTGCAACCATTGATGCACTCGGGAACCTGTATGGAAAAACCGGGGGTAAAGTGAAGGTGAAAGTTACCGATTCGCATGGCGCCACCCAAACCAGCAACGATTTCCTGTTTTATCATAATCAGTTCGCGGTTACCAATACCGATGGGGTACTCGATAAGGACACCCGTGTTCCTATTACCACCACTTTGCTGCCACCCGGCAAAGCCGTATTTGCCTTTACCGGAACTATAACCTACAACACCACTTACCTGGAGTTTGTGCGGATTGACCCTGTGAATGCCGGTATGATTGTGGAAGGTGTAAATAACAATGGATCTGTTAACGTAGTAGGGGCTTCGGGTTCCGGTATTACAAACGGAATTGTTTGTTATATGATTTTCAGGATTAAGAATACGCTTGCACTCAATCAGCAGGCCGATGTTACCCTGGGTAGTTTTGTGGCTAACGAAAATGAATATTTCTCGACACTGGCAAGTGGCAAGGTAAAACGTGTTGCGCAGGTTAGTTACAGGCCGGTTGCCGTTGCCGGGCCAAACCAGCGTGTGAACGAAGGAGTGTTGGTTACACTCGATGGTTCAGGTTCGTACGACGATGATAATAACCCGCTTAAATATTCGTGGAAAGCGCCCCCGGGCATTAAGCTCAACGACAGTACGCTGGTAAAGCCAACCTTTACCGCACCGCAGGTGAATGTAAATACCAATCTTACTTTTACCCTGGTGGTGAACGATGGAACTTCGAACTCCGATCCTTCCACTGTAGTGATAACCGTGTTACAGATCAATAAGCCCCCGGTGGCAAATGCAGGCCCCGACCGCAGTTATGCGGAGGGGAGCACCGTTTCGCTCGATGGCAGTTTATCGTACGACCTCGATGGCGAAGCGCTTTCGTTTAACTGGACTTCGCTCGATGGTGTGGTGCTTTTCGATTCGAAAAGTGTAAGCCCATCGTTTATAGCGCCCCAGGTAAGTGTGGATACCAAATACAGGTTCAGGCTGGTGGTGTACGACGGCGTTGCATTTTCGGCAGCTGATACGGTTGCTGTTACAGCACTGCAGGTAAACAAAAAGCCGGTAGCTTTTGCCGGTGGCGATCAAACCGTGAACGAAGGCGTGAAAGTTACGCTCGATGGCTCATTATCGTCCGATCCTGATGGTAACCCGGTTACTTACCTGTGGACTGCACCTGCTAACGTTACATTATCATCACGTACCGTTGCGAAGCCCACATTTACAGCTCCTCCGGTGCACCGCGATTCAACCATCAGTATTTCGCTGGTTGTAAATGATGGTACGTTAAACTCTGATGCCGACAACGTTGTAATCACCATTAAAAATGTGGATATCCTCAGCCAGGAAGCCAAAATAAAAACCGCTTCGCTCGCCGGTGCTGATTCAGTGAGGATAAATACAGTTACCTCGGTGGTTACTTTGTATCTGCCGTATGGTTCAGATTTAAAAGCGCTGGCACCCACGTTTACCATCTCCGATAAGGCTACGCTGAACCCTAAAAGTGGTACGGTGCACGATTTCACCTCGCAGGTTGCTTATACTGTAACAGCCGAGGACGGACTGACTACAACAACTTACCAGGTAAAAGTTTTTGTGCCCAATCTTACCCTGAGCCGGACGCTGAGCGCAGGATGGAACTGGATTTCGATGAGCGTTGAACCGGCGAATGCAGCACTGAACAGCGTGTTTACCGGCCTCACCTTTGCAAACCTCGATTATGTGAAATCCGCTACCAGTTCGGCAGTATATTATTCGGGAACAGGCTGGTTTGGCGACCTGGCTGCTTTGCCGGCCAACGAGATGGTTAAAATTAAAAAAGCCGTTTCCCAAAAAATGAGTTTAACAGGCACGCAAATCAACCCGTCGCAGGTAACTATTCCGGTTGCTCCGGGCTGGAATCGAATTGCTTACCTGTTGAAAGGCAACAGCCCGCTCAATTCAGCATTCGACAAGGCTACGTTACCCGCGGGTGACCTGCTGATAAAAAGTAAGGAAGCTTCGGCGATTTATTACCCGGCTACCGGGTGGATCGGTGATCTCGACTCAATGAAAGTATTGAACGGGTACATGCTCAAAGCTTCGTCAGCAGGCAGCTTACGTTACAATGCCGCCGGGGTTAAGCCCAAATCAGCGGTTACTAATCCTGCCATGTTTTTACGGGATGATTTATATGCGATGTACAACATTCACCCTGAAAATTTCGAATACTCCGCTATTTTTATCAGTGAACTGGCAGGCAGTACCGGCGAAAGTACAACCCGGAAGGGAGATTTGCTGATTGCCTACATGAGTGGCGAACCCAGGGGTGTGACCGAAGCATTGTTCATTCCTGATTTAGGACGCTATATTTTCGTGATTACGGTTTTCTCGAATACGAAAGACGATATTTCATTCCAGGTAAAGTCAACCGAAAGTAATGTGCCTGCTCCGCTGGCTGAAAAATTTATTTTTACTTCGGATGAGGTATATGGAACTCCCTCAGTGCCCTTACAGCTTCATGCAATTCCCACGGGTATCGGTAAGGATGTGAAAGTGAAGGTTAACCTTTATCCAAACCCGGTTTCTGATAAGTTACATGTAGTGTCAGGATCGGCTATCAGCCGGGTTACGGTATACAATTCGACCGGTAACAGCATGCTTGTCCTGTCGAATATCAGGGAAAAGGAGTTGGAAATGAATACCGCCGGGCTTTCGCCGGGTTTGTTCACTATTAAAATTGAAACAAGCTCGGGCGTGCAGGTACAGAAGTTTATAAAGTCACCCAGGTAACTGCCACATCTGGCGTGGGCCGGGAATCAGCTTAAGCACTACATTTTATTGGTAACAAGTGAAAAACGATTTGATTATGAAAAAATCAATCTTCAGCAATTTGAAAATGGCCTCATCCGGATTTTCAGTTGCACATATTATCATCCTATCTTTTGCTCATATAGTTAAAGCCCGGCTCAGGAGTTTTATGCTCCTGGCAATGCTGGCTTTCCCATTGATGCTGAGCGCTACCTTGTATTTACCAGCCATCCCCAGCAATGCTACCCTGGCTAAGCGTTTCGAGAAAAGCACCGAAATGGCTTTCCGGGTTAAGGTAGGCAGTACTTTTTTACCCAGCGGGGCATTGATAGCCTATATCAATAACGAAATCAGGGGGGCACAGACCGCTTCGGTTTTGTTTCCGCCAACCGGTGAACTTATTTATAAGGTGTTGATATTTAACGATGCCGAATCGGGTGATTCCATTAGTTTTAAGTATTACGATATTTTCTCTGAGAAAATTTACGAGATAAAAGAGAAGATTGAATTTAAACCCGACCTGGTGCCCGATTATGCCAACCCCGTTATTTTAACTGCTTTTTGTAAGCCGGTTGAAAAAGTGAGTGGCATGGTTCCGGAAAATGCGAAGGATAACCAAAATTCAACACTTGACCTTTATTGGCAGCCTTCGGCAAACACCAGTTCGTATAACCTTTTCCTGTGGGAAACCGGGGCTGCAGTTCCTGCAAATCCGTACTATTCGAACCTCAGTGGAACCACGGCAAGGGTTTATAACCTGGGTTTCGGGAAATCGTACAGCTGGAAAGTAGTTTCGATTAACGACTGTTCAACTGCCGAAAGCAATGTTCAAACTTTCAAGGTGCGCCAGCTTCCTGACCTTACAGTTACCAACCTGCAGGTACCTTCTACGGTTGAATCGGGAACTAATTTTACGGTTTCTTTTAAAGTTAAAAATAGCGGGCCGGGAGGCACCTTTTCTGCCCAATGGAATGACGCGGTTTATGTGTCGGCCGATGCGACTTTCAGCGGCGATGATAAATTGCTGCTGGCCAGGCCCAATCAGGGCCAGCTGGCTGCCGACAGCAGTTACGCTCAATCTCTGCTTGTTCAGTTGCCTGTGGGGTATTCGGGGCAGTACTATATTTTTGTAAAGGCCGATGCCGATAATTGGATCACTGAAATATCGAAAGACAATAATATGGTAAGGTCTACTGCCGCGCTTACTGTTTCGTTGAAACCGTTACCGGATATACTGGTTAAAGGCATACAGTCGGCAACAGCAAATGTTAAGCCCGGCGATTCACTGCTGATCAGCTGGCAAGTGGAAAATACCGGAACGGTTCCCGCTTTAGGCGGATGGTCCGAGCGTGTTACCTTAGTTCCGGCAAGTGGCACTGAACTGGTGCTGGTGCCTAACAGCAACTTTGCCGGCGACCTGGCTGCCAAAGCCACCATCAGCCGGAGCGTAAAATTCAAAATCCCCGAAATACTACGTTTTTCGGGTAGTGCAAAAATAAAAGTTGAACTCATTCCATCGGTCACGCTTATTGAACATGCCTCCGCGCAAGCCAATAATACTGCCGTTTCTGCCGGTTCCATTACCCTGCTGAGCTTACTCTCACTCAACGTGCCAACCAATTCGCTGCTCGAAAACTCCAGCGAAACAGTGCGCTGTGTGCTTTCGCGAAGCGGTGATTATTCTTCAGCACTTCCTGTGGATATTACAGTGTCAAAAACTGGTCAGCTTACTTTCCCGGCTTCAGTAATTTTCCCGGCCAATACCTCTTCGGTGGTTTTCAACCTGAACGCTGTTGACAATAATTTGCTTGATGGCCCCAGGACAATAGCGGTGGTTGCCAAATCAGCCGGTTATAATGATGCAGTGGATTCACTCGATATATTGGATAATGAAGTGCCGTCGCTTTCGCTGAAGCTTGATAAAACTTCGGTAACCGAGGGAGAAACTGCCCAGCTGACGGTAACGCGCGACTTTGTGACCGCCCATGCTTTGGTCGTGAATCTTTCGACCAATAAGGCCGGGCAATGGACTTTCCCGCAAACCCTCACCATTCCTGCAAGCCAGCCATCAGCAACCGTAACCGTATCGGTAACTGACGACCAGGTGCCTGAACTGAACAGCCAGGCTATTTTAAATGCAAGTTCCGCCGGTTTCACCCCGGGGCAAACCTCGGCTACCATCATTGATAACGATATACCGCAGGTGAAGTTCGAAATACTCACCGATACGGTATCCGAATCGGCCGGTGTTTATGCCACCTGGGGCAGGATTAGTCGGATAAAAGGCGACGATATAATTACTGTAAACCTCTCGGGAACGCCGGCGGGTGCATTGTTTTTCCCTGCCACCATCACCTTGCCCAAGGGAGCCCCGGAGGCAAAATTTAATATCGGCGTGGTGGATAACGACCAGGTGGATGGTTACCGTGAGGTAGTAATTAAAGGATCTATTTTAATCTCCTCATGCAATTGCGGCACCACAGCCGAAAACGGGGGAGTAGTTCAGGATAAACTTGTGATTGCGGATAACGATGGGCCTACGCTCACCGCTACCGTCGACCCGGTTTCGCTGCTCGAAGGCAAAACCGCGGCAGGCAAGCTGATCATTACGCGCAATACTTCAGTCGACCAGCCACTGGTAGTCACAATTAAGTTCAACGATCCCAGCGAAGTAAACATACAAACCACGGCCACTATAGCTGCCGGGCAGAAATCGGTGCAGGTTCCCATCAATACCATTAATGATAATGTGGATGATGGTGACCAGATGGTAACCATTCAGGCCACTGCACCACAATTTAGCCCCGGTTTTTGTTATGTTTTTGTTACCGATCAGAATAAGGCCGACCTCAGCCTGCGGCCACTTATCCTCAGCCAGGATTCGGCTAATGTGGGTGGTTTCCTCGAGATTAAAGGAAGAATGCGCAATACCGGATACCTGTCGGCCCCGGCAGCCGTAAAAATCAACTTCTACCTTTCGAAAGATGATTTTGCTGATGATAATGATGAATTACTCGGACAATTTGAAACTACCGATCCACTGGTTGCCGGCGACAGTGTTGCTTTTGCAAAAGTGGTTACATTGCCTGCCACTACCGGCAATTACAAGATTATAGCCGTTGCTAACCCTGGCAACAAAATTAATGAGCTGGTATATACCAACAATTATTCAGTACCGGTTCCATTTCTGATTTTGCCGGCCTACGTTGCCACGGCTATCGTCGACAAAGAATTTTTTATGCCTGGCAGCATCATCCCCGTGCATGGGGCAGCCTATCGCAGTGCAAATCAACCAGCCCCCAACGTTGATGTTGATGTGTATGTGCTGAATAACGGCACCCGTCGCGAACTGAAAACAAAAACCAATGACCAGGGTCTCTTTTCAGTTGAATTCACTCCGTTAGCCAACGAATCGGGTCATTACACGGTGGGTGCCTGCTACCCGAAACAGAACCTGTCAGTCAGCCAGGATGCTTTCGATATCCTGGGGATACAGAAAGACCCGCTGGGTAACATAATATGGGATATGAAACTGGGCCAGTCGTTATCCGGGACTATCAACATCAAAAACATGAGCCTCACAGCCCTCAATCACCTGGTGGTTGAAGCTACAAACATCCCGGCCGGTTGCCAACTTACTTTTGATTCCATACAATTATTACCGGGAGGCCAGTCAAAACCCATAAATTTCACCCTCAAAGCAACAGCACTCACTGCTGGCAGGGACTATGAGAAAATGTTTCTGAAGGTGAAATCCAACGAGGGCGTAACCACCGAGTTTCCTGCATTCTTTTATTGCCAGGCTTTACAGGGACAGTTGCAAGCTGATCCTGTAAGTATCAACACCACCATTACCAAAGGTAAATCGAGGCTGTATGAACTCAATATTTACAACAATGGAGCTGGCGAAACAGGTACAGTTACCATAAGTTTGCCGCAGGTTGGCTGGATGACGCTGGTTAGCCCGCCAACGCTGCCCAACATAGCTCCGGGCGATACCGCAACAGTAATCCTGCAACTTACGCCCAGCGCTGATATGCCGCTCAATACGCCGGTATCGGGCAGTATTGCTATGAATATTGTGAATGGTAACGGCGTACTGGTGCCCTATAAGGTTGAAGCGGTATCGGAAGAAACCGGTAGCCTGAAAGTAGATGTGGTAGATGAATACACCTATTTTACCGAAGCAAAACCGCATGTTAAAAATGCACATGTAGTTGTACGACACCCATTCAGCGGCAAAATTATAGCTGAAGGGTTTACCGATTCAACCGGGGTTTTCAGGGCTGATAAGCTGCCGGAAGGTTCGTATAAAATCACCATTGAAGCCGAAAAACACGAAGGGTATCAAAATACCATAGTTATTGATCCGGGTCGTGAAAATGAGCAGAATATTTTCCTCAGTTTCCAGGCCATCAGTTATACCT
>CAYNVK010000011.1:0-18266 GCA_964400395.1 uncultured Lentimicrobiaceae bacterium
AGTTCAGTACCCGTATGGTATCTTTCCCGATTCTCACATCGCACGACTGGCAGAAATTTACTCTGCTGTTGTCGAATACCAGCTTTTTGGTATTCACAATCGGGTACTTGCTGAATATGGCCAGGCCATAGGGCAAACCAACATTGTCCTTATTGATTAGTTCAATATTCCTGTATTTATAACCTGCTTTTAAACTGATGCTGTCGGCAAAATCGGCATGTTTCCCGGCACCGCTGTAGTATTCCTGCAAACACAAAATATCAGCTGATTCTGATTTTACCAGTTCGAAAATGGCCGAACGCGTCGACTTACTTGATTCGCTGCGCCAGTTGTACAAATCGAACAGCCTCACATTGTAGGTCATCACTTTCAGACTGTTTTCGTACGAAAGCTTATGTTCAGAGCCACTGAATTTAACGTAGGTTTTTACCTGGTTAAATCCTAAGAGTATGGCAACCAGCGATAAAAGAAAATATTTTTTCAGGAAAACCAGCCAGAATAGCACAAAAAATACGTTTATCAAAAGGAAAACCGGGTATACAAAACCGGCAAAAGCCAATATCCAATACTTTTCGGGGGAAACATAGAGCGAAAGGTAGGAAAGCACCAGAAGGAAAATAAAGAAAAGATTTACCACTACCATGAGTTTGGTAGCCAGCGACATCTTTCCTTTCTGCTTCTTTACCGGTTTTTTCTTTGCCGTAGCCACAATTGATCAAGTTAACTTATTAAAATATTTGCTGTTAGTTGTTTTTGCTGCTGTTAAACAGGATTTCCTTTTCTTCTGCCGATAGGCTTGCATACCCGCTTCTCGAAATTTTGTCGAGAATATGATCTATGTTCTGCTGCTTCATTACTTTACGCCTGTTATATTCCTCATCGGTGAGCGGCCGGCCTTTGGTATGTACTTTATGAAGTTTTTTACGCTGAAACAGGCCCGAAATGAATGTCTGGAATCCTTTAAGCCCAAATCGCTGAGCTACATCTTTGCGAATGAAAAGTATGAACAAAGCACCCGAAACCGCGCCGCCGATATGGGCAAAATGTCCGCCGGCATTACCCGATCGGATCATTAACACATCCAGTATTACCATAAATAAAGCAATATACTTAATCTTTATCTGCCCCAGGAATAACAGGAGTACCGAATAATCGGGTACCAGCACGGCTGTGGCAATGGTAATGGCCAGTACCGAAGCCGAAGCCCCGATGGTGGTCGACATTTCAATGGTGTTCCTGAATACCGGGAATGTGTTATAAGCAAGGATATAAGTCAAAGCCCCGGCAATGCCACCGATAAAATAAAGGGTATAAATTTTTTTGCCCGGCATAAATTCCATGAAAATTTTGCCAAACCAAAACAACCAGATCATGTTAAAAAACAGGTGCCAGAATCCTTCCTGCACAAACATATAGGTAATCAGTGTCCAGGGCTTCGTAATCAGGTTAGGGATAGATGCCGGAACTCCAATCCATGTTATGGCTGAGTCGAGCCAAAGCTGATCGCCACCGCTGCCCATGGGTTCCAGCAGAAATCCTGCAAGCTTCACC
The DNA here is from genome assembly GCA_964400395.1 of uncultured Lentimicrobiaceae bacterium. Taxonomy (GTDB): domain Bacteria; phylum Bacteroidota; class Bacteroidia; order Bacteroidales; family UBA4417; genus UBA4417. The sequence goes on from CAYNVK010000011.1 coordinate 1,552, forward strand.
AAAGCAAGTGCAAACCATACCACCACATTCACAATAATAAGCTGTGAAATAGCCGGCTGCATTTGTATTAAACGCTTAATCCTTTCTCCCGCTGACTGGTTGTAATACATTTTTTATCAACATTTTGAGCTTTAGCCCTGACCAATTACCCGATATTGAATTCCGAATTTATTGATAATAATTATGATCATAACGGTCAGATTTCTTTTTCCAGTATAAAATCAGGAAAAATCCGAAAATCATACCTCCGAGATGTGCAAAATGTGCAACGCCGCTATTTTGGTTATAAAACCCGGAGAAAAGCTCAATGGCCCCGAATATGATCACAAACCACTTGGCTTTCATGGGTATAAAAAAGTACAGGTATATCAGCGAATTGGGGAAAAGCATCCCGAAGGCCAGCAGCAAACCATAAATGGCTCCTGATGCGCCTACTACTACCGGAAGGTTCAGAAAATGTTCCCTGTAAAGGGTAACAAAATTTATAGCTTCCTGCATGGCCTGCATATTTCCGGGCTCCATTTGCAGGGTGGCAAAACTCTGTTTAAAACTTTCAAAGGACTGCGCAAATTCAGGACTTCCATTTGCAAGGTTAAACTGATGTTGTGAAATAAATTGCTGTAGGGTAGCTAAATCAGGTTTTGCGATAAACGCATCCATGCTATGCAGAGCCGGCGAAACCTGGAAATAAAAAACCATGTAATGCACCAATGCCGCGCCGATACCGGTAATTATGTAATAAAGTAGGAACTTTTTTGGACCCCAAACCTGCTCGAGCACACTGCCGAACATCCACAATGCAAACATATTAAAGAAAATATGCGAGAAGCTGCCATGCATAAACATGTAGGTGATAAACTGGTAGGGTTCAAATTTGGTAGCCGCAAAATAATGAAGCCCAAGCATATCCGTAAGATCGAGGTTCATTGTGTTACCCAACACAATAGTTGCCAGGAAAAACAAGACATTGATAATGAGCAGGTTTTTGACAACAGGGGGCAAAAATCCAAACCCGGTGGGACTATATCGTTCGTAACTCATTTGTTGTTATTAGTTTACAATCAGGTAAATGTTTTAACCAGTATATCAGAATCAAATTAACATTTCGGAAAGCATCCTGGTTTTATTTTATACAAAATTAACTTTTTCTGTGTTGTGAAGGTGTAAAGTTTACCTGAGTAGTTTATCAATTTCGTTAACCTGAATTATTTTTAGTATTTTACTTCCATCTGGCGCTATATCAGGAACCTGGCAGGCAAAAAGCTCATCGATAAGTTGCTGCATCTCTTCATTTTTAAGCGTTTTTTCTGTTTTCACAGCCAGGTTTCCGGCAACCAGTCGCGCCAGTTTAATGCGTTGGTCGTCGGCTGAATCAGCCCGGTCCTTTTTGAAGTCCTCAAGCAGGCTTTCAATAAAACCTATTATTTCATTGGCCGGGATATTGACCGGAACCGTATTTATTACAAAAGTTCCTGAGCCCATGGCTGATATTTCGAAACCCAGGTTATCCAGGTCTTCAGTCATTTCGCTGATAACTTCCGAATCGAATGCTGAAAGCTGGAAGGTTTGCGGAAACAATACCCGCTGCCTGGCTACCGGCTGTCCCCCGGCATTCGAACTGATCCTTTCGAAGATAATACGTTCATATGCCTTCCGTTGATCCACAATCAGCACGCCCGACTTTACATTTGCCACAATAAAGCGGTTTTGAACCTGGAAAAGTTTGCTGGTGGTGTTCTCATTGCTTTCCGGGACGAGTGTTGATTCAGCTTGCTGTGGCTGGGCCGGGGCAAGTTCGAAATCCATACCAGGCTGGTATTCGGAGGGTTGCACGGCTTTACTTTCGATTCCTTCGTACATTTTTTCCCAGCCTGCGCGATTTGGCGCCATCCCTGCATTCGATTTCAGGAAATTTTGTGGTTTCCTGAAGGGATTATAGTCGGGATTCACCGTAATGGTAGGTGCCTTGGGCTCATAACCCTGTGGTGCCACAAAATCGAAAGTGGGTTCGGTATCGAAGTCGATAGTCGGACTGAGGCTGAACATTCCGAGCGCATGCTTTACCGATGTCCGGATACTGGCATACAGCAGTTGCCCGTTCTGAAAATTGACCTCGGTTTTGGTAGGATGAATATTGATATCAATGGTAGAAGGATCTACTTCAATATACAGGAAATAGGAGGGGATGGCCGATTCAGGAATCAGTTCTTCGAAAGCCTGTTCAACGGCATGATGCAGGTAGGGATGCCTGATAAACCTTCCGTTAGCAAAAAAGTATTGTTCGCCCCTGGTTTTGCGGGCCGTTTCGGGTTTGCCAATATACCCGGTTACCGAAACAAGCTCGGTTTTGGCTTCAACAGGCAAAAGCTTTTCGTTGATCTGGTTACCAAAAATATGTACAATCCGTTGCCTGAGGTTTCCTTTTGTGAGGTGAAAAACAGGTTTGTCGTTGTTGGTTAGGGTAAATTCAATATCGGGGTGAACCAGTGCAACACGCTGAAATTCCTCCAGTATATGTCTGAATTCCACATTGTCCGATTTCAGGAAATACCTGCGGGCAGGGATGTTATAAAACAGGTTTTTAACACTGAAACTGGTTCCGCCCGGGCAGGCAACAGGCTCCTGGCTTTTAACTTTCGATCCTTCAATAATGATGCATGTGCCGACTTCATCATCAGGTTTGCGTGTTTTGAGCTCTACCTGGGCAATAGCGGCAATAGAAGCCAGGGCCTCGCCCCTGAAACCCAAAGTCCTGATCGAAAATAAGTCATTGGCTTCCCTGATTTTTGAAGTAGCATGACGCTCGAAACTCATACGGGCATCTGTTTCCGACATACCCGATCCATTGTCAATAACCTGAATCAGGGTTTTACCGGCATCTTTTACCAAAAGCCTGATTTGGGTAGCTCCTGCATCAACGGCATTTTCCAGTAATTCCTTCACTGCCGAAGCCGGTCGCTGAACAACCTCACCGGCAGCTATCTGGTTAGCAACAGCATCAGGAAGCAGCCTGATCAAATCTGACATAGTTGTTATTAATTGTTAAGGTGTTATGTATTTTTTACTCAGGTTTAGAAATGGGATTCAAATCGAATAAATCATTTTGAAAATTTCAAATTCCTGTGTTGTATAAATTAATCTTTAGTTTAAAGGAATGTAAATCCACAAATTTATAGCTGCGGGAAATCATAAAATTCAGTCCTGAAGCCCAAACCCTGCGGTTATCATACCTTGTAAAACATTCTGCAAAAGTACTCCAAAAGTCATACATTTGCACCATAGCAATGCTTTTTGAAATTGTATTTAATATTTCAGCCAAGTAACGAAAAATGACAGAAGATAAGCTCAAAAACCTGATTGTAGTTGGCGATAAGGTTCTTATAAAACCTTTAACTGAAAAAAGTAAAACTAAAAGCGGCCTTCTTTTGCCGCCGGGGTATTCCGAAAAGGAAGAAATCCGTAATGGTTACGTAGTTAAAGTGGGCCCGGGGATGCCGATTCCATTCCTGGCTGAAGAAGAAGTTGAACCCTGGAAGCCTAAAAAAGATGACAAAGTGAGGTATATCCCATTGCAGCCCCAGGTAGGCGATCTGGCTATTTTCATGGCAAAAGGATCGGTTGAAATCATGTACAACGATCAGAAATACTTTATTGTGCCGCAGTATAGCATTTTGCTTCTCGAGCGGGATGAAACGATCATCTGATCTGAATGCTGTTATAATAAGGTAGTTGCGTTTTGCCGGGGAAAAGTTGTTTATGCCTGTTGTAAACTACTTCTGAATAATGTCAAACAGAATTGTTTAATCCCAGGCGAATCAGCTGCCAGTCAATTTTTCAAAGCTTAATCTATGAACTAAAGTTATGAAAAGCCATATAAAACCTTTGTTTTTTCTGATGCCGTTTGCACTTTGCATCAGCTTAATTTCCTGTCATGATTTGAAAAAGAAAGCGGACCTGATTATCTATAATGCTCATGTTTATGCCCCCGACAGCCTCTCGCAGGATGTGAGCTGCATTGCAGTAAAAGGTGGAAAAATTATAGCTTTCGGTACTGATGCCAATGTACGGAGCAGGTATTGGGCGCCCGAAAACATTAATGTGGGCGGTGGTTATGTGTATCCGGGCTTTACTGATGCGCATTCGCATTTTACAGGCTTCGCCTTAGGGTTGCGCTATGCCGATCTTACGCAAGCCCGTTCATTCGATGAAGTGCTCGAAATACTGCAAGGTTACCGGAAAACACATCCCGAAGGCTGGATTGTTGGTCGTGGATGGGACCAGAACAATTGGCCGGAAAAGCAGTTTCCTGATAATGCGAAGCTAAATGAATTATTTCCGGGTGTTCCGGTGGTATTAACCCGTGTCGACGGGCATGCTGTGCTTGCGAGCGAAGCCGCAATCAAAGCTTCCGGTATTGAGTTGCCGGGTAAAAAAGGACAGTCGTTGATCCACGATGGAAAGTTTACCGGCATTTTCCTGGAGGATATGGCTGATAAATTGCGGAATGCCGTTCCGCTGCCATCTGTAAATGAAATCAGCGAACTGCTCATTACCGCAGCCCGGCTTTGTCACATGGCCGGCTTAACAGCAGTTACGGATGCCGGAATCAACAAATCTGAAATACTGCTTCTCGATTCCCTGCAAAAGTCAGGCAGGCTGAATCTGCGGATTGATGCATGGCTTAGTCCCACTCAGGAAAATTTTGATTATTTCCTCAGGGACACCATTTACCACACACCATTCCTGAGGGTTGGAGCAATTAAAATGTATGCCGATGGTGCGCTCGGGTCAAGGGGCGCCCTTATGCTGAATCCATACCTTGACGATCCGAAGAACCAGGGTATTCCTGTAACTTCGCCCGAAGCATTGGCGGAAATTTGTAAAAAAGCCTACGATCATGGATTCCAGATGAATACACATGCTATTGGCGATTCGGCTGTTAGAATGGTACTTCATACCTACAGCAAGTTTCTGAAACCCGGCGACGACAGGCGCTGGCGAGTGGAGCATGCCCAGGTGGTGAACGAAAACGATTTCGATCTTTTTATGAAATACCACATAATTCCATCCATACAAGCCACCCATGCAACTTCGGATATGGACTGGGCCCAGCGTCGGATTGGTATTGCAAGGCTTAAAAATGCCTACGCGTATAACCGCCTGCTGCAGCAAAGCGGATGGATCCCAAACGGCACCGATTTCCCGATTGAAGGCATTGAGCCTATCAAAACTTTTTATGCTTCGGTAGCACGCAAAAATGCTGATGGCGAACCCGAAGAAGGATACATGATGGAGAATGCGCTTTCGCGGATGGATGCACTGAAAAGCATTACCATATGGGCGGCAAAAGCAGCTTTTCTGGAAAAGGAAAGAGGCAGCATAGAAGTTGGCAAAATGGCTGACTTCACCATCTTAAATACGGATATTATAAAAGCGCGTGAAAACAAAATACTGGGTTCGAAGGTTCTGTATACGATAGTAAACGGGAAAATCGTGTATAAAGCTCATCCTTAATGGTCAGCATGAGACTTTAAACCTGCTTAGCCGTTGGTGGATTTAACTTTCACTATGAATTCAGCATAACATCGTCAACTTTAAAATTTAAAATATGTCGCAGCAAGCAATTGTAACCTGGCAAAGTAATATGGCTTTCGAAGCTTCGGTTAATGGACACCAGATCATGATGGATGCCGATTCATCAGTAGGCGGAAATGATTCAGGACCTAGGCCAAAAATTCTTCTCCTGGCCGGATTGGGCGGATGCACCGGGATGGACGTGGTATCAATCCTTGAAAAGATGAAGGTGGTACCTGAAAAATTCTGGATGGAAATTACGGCTGAACTTGCTGACGAGCATCCCAAGGTGTATAACCAGATTAAGCTTGTCTACAATTTTAAAGGGAAAGATCTCCCGATGGATAAGCTTGAAAAGGCGGTTTCGCTTTCAAAAGAAAAATATTGTGCCGTATCGGCTATGTTATCGAAAACAGCCGAAATGCAGGTCGAAATCAGGATTGTGAATTAAGCGATTTTTCCGCAGCAAGGTTTAGTACCTGGATCAGTTCGCTAATCATCATCGCTGTAGCGCCCCACATAAATTCGCCTCCTACTGCAAAGCCAGGAGCCGTTACGGCTGCATGGTTTTTAAAAGTAAGCCTTCGGATCTCTGTTTTATCATAGCTGATTTCATCAAAAATATCAATCTCGATAATGCGTTGAACTTCAACCGGATCAGGTGAAAATACCGGACGCTGCCAGCAGAAACCAACATAAGGATACACAATAAAATTACTGGGCCGCACATAAAACCGGCTCAGTTGACCAATGATTTCAATTTTGCTGGTATCTATGCCTATCTCTTCCCGCGTTTCGCGGAGTGCAGTATATTCAAAATCAACATCGGTATCTTCGGCTTTCCCGCCGGGCAGGCTAATCTGGCCCGAATGCATGCCATCATATTCATTTCTTAATATGACTACGGTTTTTAATCCCCTATCAGCGGGGTACAAAAGTATAAGAACTGCGCTCAGCATGGCATCAGGCCTGATGTTACCATTTTTCAAATCCTGAATCCTCATTTCAGGTGCAAGCCTCAGATGGGCTTCAACACCCGGAAGCGCAACTGCTAACTCTTGTTTCAAATGCTTTAAAAAACACTGGGTTTGTTCAGAAGTGGTAAAAGAATATTTCATCCGATAAAATAATTAAACAGCAGGTTAAACCTAAATAGCCGCCTGTTTGTTTTACAAAAGTAAGATTTCTTTGTCTGAAGATTTCTGTTTCAGCGGTAAATGTTATCTTTGCAGTATTAATAATTATCATGAAAAAGCAGCAGCTAAAATCATCGGATTCAACTTCTGAATTATTGACCAGCAGGAAAGAGCTTATCCTGTTCAATGACGATGTTAATTCTTTTGATTTCGTTATTGAAAGTTTGGTCGAAGTCTGCGATCACGACCCGGTTCAGGCCGAACAATGCGCGCTTGTCGCTCATTTTAAAGGCAAATGTGGCATAAAATTTGGCACACTTACCGAGCTTATACCTATGAATAATGAACTTAACAACAGGGGAATTTCCACTGTTTTATCCTGATTTAAATAAGTAACACAATGAATAAGATTACCAGAAATGTGGTTGCATGCCTTATCGGCCTTTCAATTATCTCGTGTACCAAGGTTCCGATTACAGGTCGTAAACAGCTTAAATTACTACCCGACAGCATGATGGCTGAAATGGGTCAAACCAATTACGCAGCATTTTTAAAGGAAAACCCGGCAGTAAGCCCGCCAACCCGGCAGTCGGCCGAAGTTACAGCTGTTGGGCTCCGCATCAGTAAAGCTGTTGAAAAATATATGAAGGACAACAATTTATCGCAGAAAATTGCTGGCTATAAATGGGAGTTTAATGTGGTCGACAGCAAGGAAGTAAATGCATGGTGTATGCCCGGCGGAAAAGTGGTAGTGTATACAGGCATTTTGCCTCTTACCAAGGACGATGCAGGGCTGGCAGTAGTAATGGGGCACGAAATTGCACATGCAATTGCCGATCATGGCAATGAGCGAATGAGCCAGGAGTTGGCTGTTCAGGCTGCTGGTATCGGGCTGCAGGTATTTATGCAAACCAAGCCTCAGGCTACCCAGGATATTTTCATGTCGTCCTTTGGTGTTGGATCGCAGTTGGGAATCCTGGCATACTCACGCCAGCATGAGCTCGAAGCCGACAAACTTGGATTGGTTTTTATGGCTATGGCAGGTTATAATCCTGAGCGTGCAGTATCATTCTGGCAGGAAATGGCAAAAATGGGTGGCAATAAGCCCCCCGAAATTATGAGCACCCACCCCAGTGACGACAGGCGTATCGCTCAGATTCAGGCTTTCCTCCCGGAGGCAAAGAAATATTATATTCCTTACACCCCTGAAACAGGTACAAAAAGCAATACCGGAACTACTACCCAGCCAAAAACCACTACAACACCTTCCAAAACCACAACACCTGCCAAAACCACAACACCAGTAAAAAAGTAACCAGTAAAGTCATTTGACTACAAACAATAGTTAATAACCCAATTCTTAACACTTAAAACATCAGATCATGAACCTGAATCAGCAAACCCGAATTTGTACTTCGATGAAGCAGGTGAATTGTTTTAAGGCATTTCCCGGGCATAAGGGCTGGTTGTTACTAACATACTGACAAAATTTAACCCTGCGGCCCGGAACTTATACCGGGCCTTTTTTTTAAGTGTTTTTTAAGTGAAACCTCCGAATTGAATTTTAAATGAAGCACAACGAACTCACCGATAATCAGAAATACAGAATTCTATATAAAGAGCTGTTGCGCTCCTGCAGTTATATTACCGAACGAAACAACAGGATGCTCATTAAACAGGCTTTTATCGAAGTGCTGCGTCATTTTGGTAATGCTACCAACACCCAGGGTGAGTTCCAGCTTGCGCATGCGGTTGCGGTTGCCCGGATTACTGCCGACGATATGGGGCTGGATACAAACAGTATCATATCAGCATTGCTGCAACAAATGCCTGTTACAACACCGCAGCAATCCGAAACGCTAAAAAAGCGTTTCGGAGCCGACACTTTTAATATCATCAGGGATCTGCAGCTTATTTCAGGCATCAGAATGGATAAAATCACCATAATGCCCGAAAATTTTATTCAGCTTTTACTCAGCATTTCAGGCGATATACGCGTATTGCTGATAAAACTGGCCGACCGTATTAACCTGATGCGTAATATCGACCTGCTTTCGGTAGCTGACCAAAAACAGGTTTCAACCGAAACACATAACTTGTATTCGCCGCTGGCACACCGGCTTGGATTGTATAAAGTAAAAGCCGAGCTCGACGACCTGGCCATGCAGCATACCATGCCTGAGGTATACAACAGCATAAAAAAGAAAATTGAGGACACAGCAAAAGAACAGAAAAAATACTTCGAGGAGTTTATAGTTCCTATCCGAAAAAGCCTGCAGACAGCCGGAATGCAATTCGAAATAAAAGCCCGCACCAAGGCTATCCCTTCCATTTATTCAAAAATGAAAAAGCAGGAAATCGAATTTGATGAAGTATACGATTTCTTTGCCATTCGCATCATCCTGAAAGCCAATCCCGAAAACGAAAAGGCAGAATGCTGGAAAGCCTATTCGCAGGTTACAGATATTTATCCGCCAAATACTTCGAGGCTGCGCGACTGGATTTCTGCGCCCCGGCCTAATGGTTACGAATCATTGCATGTAACTGTCGAAGCGCCGGGCAACAACTGGGTCGAAGTACAGATACGGAGTCAGCGTATGGATCACTATGCCGAAAAAGGGATGGCTGCACACTGGAGGTATAAAGAGCAGAAAGGAACTAAATCATCTGCCGACGACTGGTTGCAGAATATCAGGTCAATTCTTGAAAAGTATACACCCGGCGATGATGAAATTGCCCAGACTGCCGGGATTAAAATGTTATCGGATCATATTTTTGTTTTTACACCCGAAGGTCACCTGAAAAAACTGCGATCGGGAGCAACTGTTCTCGATTTTGCCTTCGAGGTACATACCGAAGTAGGTCAGCATTGCTCAGGAGCAAAGGTGAATAAACTTTTTGTTCCTCTAAAATATGTGCTTAAAACCGGCGACCAGGTTGAGGTCATTACTTCAAAAAATCAGAAACCTAATATCGACTGGCTCAATTGGGTAACCTCGTCGAAGGCAATTTCGAAAATAAAACGAATTTTGAAGGATGCCGAGTTTTCGCAGTCGGAAGCAGGCAAGGATCTGCTGATGCGGAAACTCAGCCAGTTAAAGGTTGATTATAACGACGATATTGGTAACAAACTGGTTAGTTATTTTAAGGCTGTAAGTGCGTTGGACCTGTTTCATGGTTTGGCCGAAGGCAAATATGATGTGCAGAAAGTTAAGGAGGCCTTACTGCCTACCGTGAAAGCAGAAGAGCCCAGGCCGCCTGTAAAACCTTTCACTAAAATTAATATTTCGCAGGATAAATCCGGCAAACAGAAACCACTGGTTATTATCAACGATAACACTCCGCTTACCGATGTTAAGTTTGCACGATGCTGCCAGCCTGTTTATGGGGACGAAATTTTTGGTTTCGTAACCGTTTCGGAGGGCATAAAGATTCACCGTTCCAATTGTACCAATGCTTCCGAAATGCTCGAGCGCTATCATTACCGGGTAGTGCAGGCCCGGTGGGCCGAGCAGTCGGAACTTACATCCTATGTGGCCACCATACGATTAAGCGGAAACGACCAACCCGGGATACTGAAGGATATTACCAATATTGTTTCGGTTGAGTTAAAAGCCGATATACGCTCTATAAACCTCAATTCGCACAATGGCAAATTCGATGGTTCAATCATGGTGAATGTCAATGGGAAAGCACACCTGAGCCTTATCATTGGTAAACTTGTGCGATTGAAAGGCGTACGCAAGGTAAGCCGCGAAAGCTGATGAACAGTTGATGGATTTGCGTTTATCACCATATTACAGATTATACGAATGTTTACCTTTGAATTGTTGAATTTGTAATAAAATGAAATATCCCGGTTATACTTCCGGTAATATAGTACTCACTGAAGGATTCTGGTACCCGTTCAGGGTACATAACCTTATTCAGCTACAGGACGATGCGTGGTATTTTGTGCTCCGGGATATAAACGGGCTGAAGCATTTCTTGCCGGCCGAATATTACCAGGACTACCAGATAAAACCAGGTGATGATATTTCGTGTAAAATTGACAAAATTAACTGCACCGGAAGGATTCATCTCGAACCCAGGCATCCTTATTATACCGAAGGAGAAATTTATGACTTTGAAATCGTAAAAATCACAAATTCTGATGATGGTTTATCGGTGATAGTTAAAGAAATGGGTGGCAGACACCTTGAAATTTTGCCCGAAGGCCATACAGATGAAGATTTAAAAGCTAAAAAAATAGTCTGTTGTCGTGTGATTAGCATCAAAAAAGGCACCTTAATTCTTGAATTAGTCTGATTTTTATTTCAGAATATTTTCTATATTATTATAGTTCAGATATTTATAAAACTTTAAGGTTATTAACAATTGTTCATAACTCATGTGAGGCGATTGTGTGACGTTTCCCATTAAAAATGCTTGACAAAAGAGGCTGATTGTAGTAATTTTAATTCACCGGACGAGATCATGGTAACCGGCCCTGGAGCGGACACCGAACTTCTGAGAAGGAGGGAAGTTCCAACCCCTGAAAAGCAAAAGTTGATTACCCGAAAGGGAAATTTACCGGAGCCTATCAGCAAGCCAGTTCGCCTGAAGGAGTCAGCGGGCATGCAACGAGCTGAACTGATTAACCGCAAGGAAAAGAAGAACAGTGGCATCGCAGGATGCATTTGGAAGGTGGATTGAAAAAGCTGAGTTGGCAACAACAAAACTTTGATATCCTGACAATTGAAAAGCAGGCTGTAAGGTCGGCAAAGTAAAAATGTTAACCATCCTTGTTGCTGTAAGTTCCCAATGATACTCATCAGGTCAGGATGTAGCAGGCTACGGTTGCAAAACCGATGCATGTGAAAACCTCCAGATCGCCGAAGCGCGGCACACGGCAGGAGAGCCCGACTGGCAACAGTTTTGTTCACCGGGCCGAAGCCAGGAAAAGTCAGAAGCCGCAAGGCCGAAAACCAATCCGGCGAGCCGGGGTGACCAGGGATGTTAAAGTTCCTGTCACTTACAAGTGTTAACGAACCTACGGGCAAGTTAGCAACAACGCTTCGAATGCAGAAACCGGCAACGCGCAAGCGTGGTCAGGACCTGAATCGCGAAATCGACAAGGTCCGAAGCCCGGAATCAGGCTCATAGATCTTCCCCGTGAAGAAAACTAAAGTTTGAAACCAGTGCCGGAAAAAACAGAGAGTGACGCCAGTCGTCCTTTTTGAACAAAGCAGGACATTGCTGAAAAGTTATGCCAACCTGCAGATTCTGCGAAGCAAACGCCGGCCACGATCAACAACTACGGTTGCTGGTTGCGAAATGGGGAACTATCCGAAAAGATGGTTCCCCATTGCTTTTTATAGCGAGCAAAAAACGGAATGTATATAAATAAAAAAAGGGTAAGCTACTTATATCGCACCGCTCAACCATTTACCCTTGCTACATTCCTGCCCTGGGGGAGTTCAATGGGAGCTGGTCGTATAAGACTTACCCGATTGCAAAAGTACAACTTTTTGGATAAGAAAAAACACCGGGTATATTTTTTTACCTTTTTTAACCAAGTTTCTTACCTTTGCAGCTAAACAAACCAATAAAACTTTAGGTATTATGGAAACAAAACCACGCTCTTTATTCAACAATGCATTGATTTATGGCCTGTTGACAGCTGTTGTATCAATTGTATTTTCAATTTTAGCCTATATCCTTGATATACCTTACAAAAGTCCGATCATGTATTTCAGCTTTGTTATCCTGCTTGCAGGTATCATTTACGGGACTTTACAATTCCGTAACGTTTACTCAGCGGGGTACATCACATTCGGGAAAGCATTTTTATCTGGTTTTATCATTGTAATGGTTGCTGCAGTAGCTACATCCATTTATACATATGTATTCCTCACATTTATCGACCCTGCATACCTTGAAAAAATAATTTCGCAGGCAATGGCCGAAACTGAATCAAAAATGCTTGAAAAAGGTTTATCGGATGAGCAAATGGAGCCAGCCCTTGCTATGACCAGAAAATTCATGAGTCCTGGGATCATGTCCTTATTTTCAATTTTGGGCAATGCCATTTTCGGAGCAATTTTAGCCTTAATTTCTGCCGCTTTTCTCAAAAAAGAAGACAAATCATTTGACGGGCAGTTTAAAGATTTACAATAGATGGATATTTCGGTCATTGTACCATTACTAAACGAAGAAGAATCTCTCCCGGAGCTTTGCCAATGGATTGAGAAGGTGATGCGTGAAAATAAGTTCACGTACGAAATCCTTCTTATCGACGATGGCAGCTATGATAATTCATGGAATGTAATACAGCAATTACATGCGTCGGACGAACGGATAAAAGGCATCAAATTCCGCAGAAATTACGGAAAATCAGCTGCCCTCAATACCGGGTTTAAAACCGCTGCAGGCAATGTTGTAATTACCATGGATGCTGATTTACAGGATAGCCCCGATGAAATACCCGGTTTGTATAAAATGATAACCGAGGATGGCTTCGACCTGGTTTCCGGTTGGAAAAAAGTGCGGCACGACCCCTCGCTTACCAAAAATATCCCTTCCAAATTCTATAATGCGATGACCAGCCGGATGTCGGGAGTAAAACTTCACGATCACAATTGCGGGCTTAAAGCATATAAAAAGGATGTGGTAAAAAGCATTGAGGTATATGGCGAAATGCACCGCTATATCCCGGTTATCGCCAAATGGAACGGATTTAAAAAAATAGGGGAGAAGGTGGTTGAACATCGCAAACGCAAGTTCGGTGTTACCAAATTTGGCGTAAACCGTTTTGTGAATGGCCCGCTCGACCTGATTTCGATCATGTTTGTATCAAAATTCGGTAAAAAGCCAATGCATCTTTTTGGCATGCTGGGCATGCTGCTCTTCCTCATTGGTTTTGCAATTGCAGGGGTGTTGGCATACGCTAAATTTTTCCTGGCCGAATACAAAATGACCGACAGGCCGCTATTTTATTTCGGGCTGCTGAGCATGGTGCTGGGAACACAACTTTTCCTCACGGGTTTCCTTGCCGAAATGGTGGCACGCAATTCGCCCGAGCGAAATCATTACCTGATTGAAACAGAACTTTTCTAAAAACAAACCCCAAACTGAACCTGAAAGCAAAGGAATGGAAAAACGCAGGGTTATCATTATAGGTACAGCATATCCATTCAGGGGCGGGGGAATGTCGACATACAACGAAAGGCTTGCCCGTGCATTTATGCAACGTGGCGACCAGGTTACCATTTACACTTTCAGTCTCCAATACCCCGGCTTTCTTTTTCCGGGAAAGACCCAGTATTCAACGGAACCACCACCAAGTGATCTTGATATAAAAGTTGCCGTTAATTCCGTAAATCCAATTAACTGGATCAGAGTCGGGCGCGAAATCAAAAAGCTTGAAGCTGATATTATCGTGATCAGGTACTGGATGCCATTTATGTCGCCCTGCCTGGGAACGATTGCAAGGATCATAAGGCGTAATAAAAAAAGCAGGGTTATTGCAATTACCGATAACATTATCCCGCACGAAAAAATGCCTGGGGGCAGCCTGCTTTCGCGCTATTTCGTTAAGAGTTGCGATGGTTTTATAGCCATGTCGCGTGCTGTGCTTGCCGATCTTGATATATTTGATCAAAAGCGTCCCCGACTGTACTCGCCACACCCGCTCTATGATAACTTCGGTGAAAAAGTGCCTGCTATGCTGGCCAAAAAGCACCTGAACCTTGATGAGGATTCAAGTTATATCCTTTTTTTCGGTTTTATCCGCGAATACAAGGGTTTAGACCTGTTAATCAAAGCTTTTGCCGACAGTCGTTTCAGGAAGTTACCTGTAAAACTGCTGATTGCAGGCGAGTTTTATGTGGATGCGAAACCCTACCTCGAACTCATCGATAAACTAGGATTGAAAGACCAGGTTGTGCTTCGTACCGAGTTTATCGAAAACAGCGAGATTGTTTATTATTTCTGTGCTTCTGATATTGTAGCCCAACCTTATCGCGATGCAACCCAGAGCGGAGTTACACAAATTGCCTATCATTTCGAAAAGCCGATGCTGACAACCAATGTAGGTGGTTTATCCGAAATGGTTCCCCACGGGAAAGTAGGTTATGTGGTTACGCCTGAGGTGGATGAAATAAGTGACGCTTTACTTCGTTTTTACAATGAAAACAAGTTGGAGGAATTCAGCGCGAACGCTGCAGTCGAAAAAAAACGGTTCAGCTGGGAATTGCTCCTCGACCGGATTGACGACCTTGCCCTGGGAAAAGACGGCACAACCTGCTAAAGATAAAACATTTACAGATTAAGTATCGTTTATCAAATTTCGATTTTGCAATACTTTTTATGGTGAACAACAAATAAAATAAACTGAATGCTGATCAGAAGTAAAGCACCATTACGATTGGGACTGGCAGGAGGTGGTACCGATGTATCGCCTTACTCCGACTTGTTTGGTGGCGGAATTCTGAATGCAACCATTAATCTCTACGCCTACGCAAGTATTGAACCAACCGAAAACGGAACTATAGTTTTCGAAACTGCAGATGGGAGCCATGTAAAAGCATTTACGGCAAAAGCCGGGGTAAAACCCGAAGGAATTTTTGATATTCATGCCGGGATTTATAACCGGATAGCAAAGATTTGTAAGGAAAAAGAATTATCCTTCAGGCTTATCACATCGGTAGATGCACCCCAGCAATCGGGTCTTGGTACCTCATCGACCCTGGCAGTTGCTATACTTGGCGCCTTTGTTGAATGGTTAAAACTCCCCCTGGGCGAATACGATATTGCTCAGCTGGCCTATGAAATAGAGCGCTTCGACCTGGGCATGGCAGGAGGGAAGCAGGATCAGTATTCGGCCACATTTGGTGGTATTAATTTCATGGAGTTTTATAAGGACAAGGTTATTGTCAACCCATTAAGAATTAAAGAATCATACCTGGATGAACTGGCGCATAACCTGCTGCTTTATTATACCGATTCAAGCCGCCTGTCGTCGAAGATTATTCAGAAACAACAGCAAAATGTACTGAACCAGGATGAAAAAGCCATTGAGGCTATGCATCAGCTTAAAAAACAGGCTGTTATGATGAAAGAATCACTGCTTCGGGGCAACCTCGACGAGATTGGGGAAATACTCGATTTTGGATGGAATTTCAAAAAGCAGATGGCCGAAGGAATAACAAACCCGGCTATTGACCAACTTTACCAGGCAGCTCTTAGCAGTGGTGCAACCGGGGGCAAAATTTCAGGGGCCGGTGGCGGTGGATATATGTTTTTTTATTGCCCCGGTAATACCCGTTACCAGGTACTTGAATCGCTGAAACAATTCGGCGGGCATGCCGAAAGATACGAATTCACTTCAACAGGGCTCGTTAGCAGGACTTTATAATGATTACCATTACCTTAACCGAAACACTCACAAATGGAAACAAAAATAAAATCAGTAATACAATCATCAATTGATTTAAAAACCAAAGTACTTGGCGACCCGAATTTAATTGATACGGTGCAGCAAATTGTTAATGAGATTGTGCGTTGTTACGAAAATGGCGGTAAAGTGCTGTTTTGCGGCAATGGAGGCAGCGCTGCCGATGCACAGCACCTTGCCGCTGAACTTTCGGGCAGGTTTTACTTCGACCGGCACCCGCTTTTTGCCGAGGCGCTCCATGTAAATTCATCCTATGTTACTGCTGTGGCTAATGATTACGGTTTCGACGAGGTGTTTGCCCGCCTGGTAATGGCCATGGGAAGTAAGGACGATGTGCTGGTGGGTTTGACTACATCAGGCAATTCGACAAACATTTTACGTGCATTTACCGAAGCAAATTCACTGGGCATGATTACAGTGGGATTCACCGGTGAAACCGGGGGGCAACTGGCTGATAAATGTACTTACCTGTTGAATATCCCAACCAAGGATACGCCCCGCATACAGGAAGTACACATTATGCTCGGACATATTATCTGCGAGCTGGTTGAAGAAAAACTCTTCAAAGA
>CAYNVK010000012.1:0-18238 GCA_964400395.1 uncultured Lentimicrobiaceae bacterium
CAGCGGTTTGGTAAACATAGTTAGTTGCTAAACCATAACATTAATGTAGTAAGACCTGGTTGTGATTAAAAGTAATCAGCCTAAAATTAAATTCTAAGTTCAAAGTTTCCTGTTTCCCTCCCTACAGGTACTAAAATTCAACCTCAGCAATCCAACATTCGACATCCAACATCCAACATCCAACATCCTACATCCCCAACCCATCACGGATTCAACCTCCTGGTAATTAACTGTTCCACAATCAGAAATAGCTTTTGAGGCGCTACCGTTCGCCAGGGCAGGTTATCAAATTTGCCGCCCATGGCCATGTAATAATCGAGGTGGCCGTTCTCGAATTCCTGTATCACGTGCGATCTGAAATTCAGGCAAACAATCCAGCCGTCATCCAGTTCGTTGAACCATTCCTGGTAATAGTCGTCTTCCGAATAGTGGAAATTGAGCACATTTTCGCCAATAAGGATAAATTTATTGATGCCGTTTTCAAGCATCGATTCCACCACGTTACGGTACAGGAACATAATATCGTTGTACAGGCAGTCGTTCCATTCGCCTATAAATTCGATAATGCAGTAGCCTTTGGCATAATCAGCAAAAAGTATTTTTAGGTAAAGCGTTTCGGAACCAATGTAATCCCATTGGGGATGGAGCAGGTAATTATATACCTGCCCGGTAAATTCAAATTCGCTGTATTCCCGCCCGAAGAATGGTGACCGCTCATCTTCATCAGCAATATAAAGATTTCGCCAATTGTAATAAGGTTCAATATCGTGCATGCTGTTTAACAAATGTTTGATTTGGTCATGGAATGGAACAGGAACCCCTGATGTTGATTCATTGAGCCCATTCTTTGCAGGTTCTCAGCCAGGCAGAGTATTAATACCGGGCTTTTGCAGGAATTAACAAAAAACTGAAAAGCAGGCAGATTGTTCAGTTTTCCTCATTTGAATACAGGCGTTAGTGTATACGCCCGGGTAGTGGAGTAAGCCGCAAAATAGCCTACCGCCCCGTTGGTAATATTCCCTTTCACATTAGCCGGTGGTCCGCTGAATAATGGGTTCGAACCGCGTAACTCAGCCTGGGCTTCCCACAAAAAGTTGGCATAGCCCTTACCAATGCTGTTCACTTCAACAGAAACTGTGTCGCCTGCATTCAATCCTTCCTGGGCCGTACCCTGCTGCAGATAGGCTACAGTGGCCCCGTTGGTATAGTTGCCGTTAAAAAATTTATCATCGGTTACAAACCATTCATCAATGCTGTCGGTGAGTATTACATTATTTCTCGATACCAGGAAACGGTAAAAATCAACCGAAGGTGGTTCCTGTACATAACATTTTACTTCCCATATTCCTTTTTCTGACCAGTCAGGGTGAAACAATAACGCTATGGAATCGAGCGGCACTACAGGATAAAGGGTCGAAACCGCCGAATAATCGGTAGTGCCACCAATGGGGCTGCCCAGTTTAATATTTAAGGTATAGGTACGGCCGGGCACTCCGAACACACTGGCATCGGTGCAATACTTCCCGGCTTCCACTTCGCTGAGCGCAAATGTTTGTGTGCCATCGCTGATGCTTACCTGTGCCCCGCTTACCCTGGGTGTGAGCTGGTCGTAATAATAGCTTGATGTGCTGCTGAGTATAACGGTTTGAATACTTGTGTCGGTTGTGATGGCCCCGTCCACCACCAGTCGCACATCACTGTCGTCGAGCGGTATATCTATACGCTCGGTACATGAATACATACCGGCGATTGCCAGGAACAGAATGATGATATATCGGAGCGATTTCATGAATTCTTAAAATTTAAAGTTGTAGGTGATGGCGGGCACCACGGCAAACAGGTATGTTTTTTCGGCGTAAGTTACATTTGGATTTTGCGCATCCTGTGTAAAATTGATGGCCCAGGCATTATGCCTGTTGTAAACATTGTAAATCGACAGGTTCCATTCGCCATGCCATTTTTTTCCTGGTTTTTCTTTGCCTTTGAGCGTTACCGAAAGGTCGAGACGGTGATAGTCGGGCATGCGGTAAGCATTGCGGTTGGAGTATATCGGGATGATGGCATTACCAATAACGGCCCTGCCGGTGGGAAAGGTTACCGGAAGCCCTGTTGCATATACCCAGGTGGCAGAAGCCGAAATACGTTTGCTGAAATCGTAATTCACAACAATATTCAGCGCATGTGGCTTATCGTAGGGTGCGTTGTACCGGTTGCCGTCATTTATCTCAGGTATTTCGCGGAAAGACCTTGAATACGTATAGCTTACCCAACCTGTAAGCCGGCCGCTGTTTTTCCTCACCATGGATTCGACACCGTACGAATACCCGGTTCCTATCCGCAATTCGCCTTCCAGGTATGGGTTCAGCAGCAACTGGGCATGATCGCGGAAATCAATTACCTGTCTGAAATATTTGTAATAGCCCTCCAGCGAAACTTCGAACATGTTTTGTTTAAAATTCCGGAAATAGCCGAGTGAACCCTGGTCGCAGAGCTGTGGCTTTACATTGGGCGTAGCCGGAAACCAGATATCGAGCGGGGTACCCGCCGTTGAGTTTTGCGCCAGGGTTAAAAATTGCGCGGTGTGCGAATAGCTGCCTTTTACCGATGATACCTCGTTCAACAGGTATGTGAATGCCAGCCTGGGCTCGAGGCTCAGGTAGGTATTAAAAATATCACCTTTGCTGTACACGGTGCTGTCAACAGGTTCGTAGTTTGAATCGAAACTGTAATAAGTTCCGGGGCCGATGTTCTGAAACAGGGCCAGCCGGAGCCCGTATTTCAGGGTGAGTTTCTGGGTGGCTTTAAATTCGTCGGATGCATACAGGCTGTGTTCGAGTGCATGTTCCTTGGGTAATATAAATTCGCTGAAAGCGCTTTCACTACCCAGTCCGTAAGCGGTGCCGGGGAAAAATTCGTGGTACATGCTTGTGGCACCATACCGCAGGGTATGCTTGCCCGAGAGGTAGGATGTAAAATCGAACCTGGCCGAGTAATCCCGCATCCGCGAAGTCCATTTAAAGGAGTTTGCATCGCCTTCGGGTGTGCCCAGCTCGTAGTTGTAATTCGAATATATCAGGCTCAGGTTAAAGAAAAGCTTTTTTGAAAAAAGATGATTCCAGCGGAACGATGCTGTGCTGTTGCCGAAACCCATGGATGCAAACTGGTTTTTAAAAGTATCGCGCCCACTGTATCCCGAAAGATAAAGCCGGTTGTTTTCGTTGATTACATGCGAAAGTTTCAGGTTCAGATCATAAAAATAGAGTTTGTTGTCGCGTACATCCTCATCTTTTGCAAAAGGAAGAAACAAATCGGCATACGTACGGCGACCCGAAACCAGGAAAGTGGTACGATCCTTTATAATTGGGCCTTCGATGGTTAGCTTGCTCGACACTGTGCCTATGCTGCCGGTAAAGCCCAGTTTTTTTGCATTGCCATCTTTCATCCTTACATCCAGCAGCGACGAAAGCCTGCCCCCGTAAGCAGCGGGAATATCTCCTTTATATAAGGTGACATCTTTAACGGCATCGTTGTTAAAAACAGAGAAAAACCCGATGAGGTGCGAAGCGTTATGTATGGTGGCTTCGTCGAGCAGAATCAGGTTTTGGTCGGAATTGCCGCCGCGAACACTGAACCCGGTTGAGCCTTCGCTGGTCGACTGTACGCCGGGGAGCAACTGCAGTACTTTCACCACATCAATTTCGCCCAACAATGCCGGAACCTTGCTTATGGTTTTGATATCCAGTTTAACCATGCTCATTTCGGGTGCACGCACATTCTCGTCGGTACGTTTCCCTATGATCACCACTTCACCCAGCACCGATTCAACAGGTTGCAGGTTAATGTCGAGGGTAATATTTTTATCGAGGTTAATTTCCTTTTCAACCGGGTTAAAACCGATATACGAATAACGCAGGGTATATTTACCGGGCACCAGGCTTAATGAATAAAACCCGTAAACATTGGTTACAGCGCCTGTTTTAATCTCCTGGCAATACACGGATACCCCCACCAGCATTTCGCCATTCAGGGCATCGCGCACATAGCCGCTCAGGGTAAACTTGCCCTGGGTGGTTTCTGTTTCACCCGCCAGGCCGGTTTTGTTACACAGCAGTGCAAGGCTTACTAAAATTAAAACGAGGTATTTTTTCATGTAAAAACGATGGCCAGCCTTGTAATTAGAACCCGGATTATAATTTCTCAGTTACCTGAAAGCCGCCATTAAAAGATTTATATCCTGGAAAGGAAGATGGAATGAATCGCTGAGGAACTTATTGGTGGAAATGCCGTTGAACAGGTAAACGCCCTGCCTCACCCCATAATCGGTATGCAGTACTTTTTCCACTCCGCCCTCTTCGCCGAAACGCAGCAGTATGGGCGAAAGGAAATTGCTGAGCGCGTAAGAGGCAGTATGTGGCACCTTGGATGCAATATTGGGAACGCAGTAATGGGTTACCCCGTATTTTTTAAATACCGGGTTGCGATGATCTGTAACTTCCGATGTTTCGAAACAGCCTCCCTGGTCTATGCTTACATCAATAATTACGGCCCCCGATTTCATTTGCTGAACCATTTCTTCGGTTACCACCACAGGGGTACGCCCGTAAGCGCTGTGTATTGCCCCGATAACCACATCGGCCGAGCGCAGCGCGTTCATCAGCACCCTGGGTTGTATCATGGAGGTGTATACGCGGGTATTCAGGTTGTTTTGAAGACGCCGCAGTTTGTAAACCGAATTATCAAATATTTTTACAAAAGCGCCCATTCCCAATGCAGCCCTGGTGGCATATTCGCCCACAGTGCCGGCACCCAGAATAACTACTTCGGTGGGCGAAATCCCCGAGAACCCGCCAAGCATTTTACCGCGGCCGTATTCGGGATTGCTCATATATTCGGCCGCCACCAGCATGGATGTATTGCCCGCAATTTCGCTCATGGCACGTATTACCGGGAAGGTTCCGGCTTTATCCTGCACATATTCAAATGCCAGCGCAGTGATCCTCTTTATCAGCAGTCGCCTGAAGTATTCTTCGTTGATGGCCGAGGTGTGTATTGACGATATGATGGTTTGTTTGGTTCCCATCATGTCTATTTCGTCGAGGGTAGGGGGAGCGATTTTAAGTACAATGTCGGCACTGTATATTTTGCGCGTATCGTATATAATTTCGGCGCCCATTTCGGCATACTCGGTATCGGGGAAATGTGCTGCTTTCCCGGCATCAGCTTCAATAAGCACCTGGTGGCCATGGTGTACCAGCAGGCTCACGGCATCGGGGTCGAGCGGGATACGGTTTTCGTAAAAAGCACTCTCTTTAGGAACGCCGATCACAAGATTTTTCTGCCCGCGTTTTACTTCCAGCCGTTCTTCCTGCGGCATGAGCTGGCCCGAATTAAACATGCCGGAAAAATTATTTTGCATCATACCGTTTCAGATCAAAAATCAGAATGTGATGGTTCTTGTGCTCCCATCCGCCGAAACTTCGATGGTTACATGTACCGTTTCTTCGGGTAACAAATTTACGATTTTTTCGGGCCATTCCAGCAGGCAATAGTTGCCACTGAAAAAGTAATCCTCATATCCTATTTCGAGCAACTCAGTCCACGATTTAATCCGGTAAAGATCGAAATGATAGATGCTGCCGCTGTTTTCGGTAAAATATTCATTCACAATGGCAAAGGTAGGACTGCTTACGGTATCGGTTACTTTTAAACAAGCACACATGGTTTTGATAAAAGTAGTTTTGCCGGCGCCCATTTCGCCATGAAATGCAAAAATCCGTTTGTCTTTATGAAAACTAATCAGGTTTAAAGCAATAGGCGGCAGTTCGTCGGGCGACTTACAGGTGTATATTTCGGCCATAAATGGATGGTTGGGTTGGGGGTAATTGGTTTCGGTTCATCCGGAAATGTCAGGGTTCAGGATCCGGTTTTACTAACTCATTTAATCGTTTGCATTATTTAGGTTTCATATAAACAAACGGGATCATCATTTCTTCCATCGATATACCTCCATGCTGAATGGTATCGCGGTAGTACGAAACATAGTGGTTGTAATTATTCGGGTAGGCGAAAAAATCGACACCCCGGCAAAATACATAAGCCGAACTAACATTGGTGCGGGGGAGGAAGGCTTCGGCCGGATTTTTAACCTCAAATACTTCGTTTTTGCTGTAATTCAGGCTACGGCCGTTTTTATACCGCAGGTTGGTATTGGTGGCGCGGTCGCCGATTACTTTCACCGGATTATTCACGCGCACGCTGCCGTGGTCGGTGGTAATAATGAGCGGTATTTTTTTTGCTGCCAGAAATTTTATCATATCCAGCAGGGGCGAATGCTCGAACCAGCTTGCCGTCAGCGAGCGGTATGCAGCTTCATCGTCGGCCAGTTCGCGTATCACTTCCATTTCGGTACGTGCATGCGAAAGCATATCAACAAAATTGTACACAATCACATTGAAGCGGTTCCCCAGCAGGTTCGACATTGAGTCTACCAGTTTGCGCCCCGCAGCCAGGTTCAGGATTTTGGTATATGAGTATTTTACATCGTATCCAAACCGTTTCATATTTTCGCCCAGCAGCTCGCCTTCAAATTGGTTTTTGCTGCCTTCCTCATCTTCATCAACCCAGTATTTGGGATATTTTTTTGCAATTTCAGTCGGCATCAGGCCCGAAAACAGCGCGTTGCGGGCATACTGCGTTGTTGATGGCAATATGCTGTAATACAATTCGTCGGTTTCAACGCGGTAATATTCTTCGAATATGGGCTGCAATATTTTCCATTGATCGTACCTCAGGTTATCAATCAGGATCAAAAACATCGAGGGGTTTTCTTTAAGAAGCGGGAAAACTTTTTCGCGTAACAGGGTGTGCGATTGCACCGGTTTTTCGGCGCTGCGCCCGTTTAGCCAGTCGAGGTAATTCCGTTCAATGTATTTGCAGAAAACCTGGTTGGCTTCGTCCTTCTGCGAACGCATTACTTCTAAAATTCCGGGGTCCTGTGCTTTTTCAAGTTCCAGCTCCCAGTACACCAGTTTTTTATACACGTCAGTCCACTCGTTAAAATCGAGCCGGTTGCTGATCTCCATCCCGATGCTGCGGAACTGCTGCTGGTAGGCAAAAGTGGTTTTTTCGCTTACCAGTCGTTTGTTTTCAAGGTTCTTTTTTACGCTCAGCAGGATCTGGTTTGGGTTAACCGGTTTAATAAGGTAATCCGAAATACTTGACCCGATGGCATTTTCCATGATGTGCTCTTCTTCGCTCTTGGTAATCATTACCACCGGCAGATTCGGGTAACTGGCTTTTATGATCGAAAGTGTTTCGATACCCGAAAGGCCGGGCATATTTTCGTCGAGGAAAACAATATCAACCGACTGCGCCTTCAGTACATCAATTGCCTCATCACCGTTGTTGGTAGTAAGCACTTTGTAACCTTTATCTTTCAGAAACATAATATGAGGTTTCAAAAGATCGATTTCGTCGTCGGCCCACAATATTACTCCGTTTTCCATGTTTAATCAATTATAAGTTATAAATAAACAACTGGTTTGAGCAATTGTTATCTTTGCACACCTGCTGGGTGAATGCCTGAATCCCGATAGCTTATTGCTTTATGTTCAGCTTTACTAATGCAGCCTCATCCGGTTTTATTGTGTTCAAACCCTGAATTCGACTGACTTTTATACAAATTTAACAAAATAGCGTGTCACCGGCCCCGGCTTTCAAACGAAAAATTATCAACGACCCGCTTTATGGGTTTATCACCATTGCGGATAAGTTGGTTTTTGATGTTATTGAACATCCTTATTTTCAACGGTTGAGGCGTATTCAGCAACTGGGGCTGGCTTCCATGGTATATCCCGGGGCGTTGCATACGCGGTTTCATCATGCACTTGGCGCCATGTACCTGATGGGCCAGGCCATTGATACACTGCGGTCGAAGGGTTTTGATATTTCAAATTCCGAAGCACAGGGCGCCATACTGGCCATTTTGCTGCACGATATGGGGCACGGACCTTTTTCGCATGCGCTCGAACATCATATTGCCGAAGGCATTTCGCACGAGGAAATTACGCTTATGTTCATGCGGCACCTGAATGCCGAGTTTGATAATAAACTCGATACCGCCATTGCCATTTTCGAAAACAAATATCCCAGGAAATTTCTTCACCAGCTGGTGTCGGGTCAGTTGGATGTCGACAGGATTGATTACCTGATGCGCGACAGTTTTTATACCGGTGTCAGCGAGGGGGTTATCAGTACCGACCGGCTTTTAAAAATGCTAACGGTTGACGATGACGAACTGGCTGTGGAACTGAAAGGGATCTACTCCATCGAAAAATTTATTGTGGCCCGCAGGCTCATGTACTGGCAGGTTTACTACCACAAAACCGTGCTGGCGGTTGAATATATGCTCATCAGCATCCTCAACAGGGCAAGGGCACTGGCTTTAAGCGGCACGGATCTGCCGGCTCCCGAAGCATTAAAGTTTTTCCTGTACCGGCAAATCGGGAAAGAGGAGTTTCTGTCGTCGGCATACAGCCTGGCTACCTTTGCCGCGCTCGACGATTACGATCTTTTCAGCGCGCTCAAGGACTGGTGCAGGCATACCGATCCGGTGTTGAGTTTTTTGTGCGAATCCCTGCTCAACAGGAGGCTTTTCAGGGTGGTAATCACAACCGAACCTTTCGATGATGAAAAACTGGAAGCCATACGCAGCAAAATAGTTTCGAAACTGCAGTTAACCGGCGGCGACCACACCTACTTTATGGGGCAGGGAGAGATATCGAACAGCGCTTACGATCCTACCAAGGATCGCATCACCATGGTGGATAAAAACGGGGAGCGTTTCGATATTTCAGGCTTATCGGAACAACTGAATATTGCCATTTATAATAAAACCGTTTCAAAGTATTTTACCTACTTTCCCAAATGGGCTGATGTTTAACAATACATGTTAAATAGTTGTTATAAACATGTGAAGTTCATGTTAATAATAATACCTATATTTGCAAACTTTTTAAACCAAGCGGAAATTAACATATCTGATCCTGATGGAATTTACTGCAAAAGACATCGCCGGCCTTGTAGGTGGCACTATCGACGGAAACCCTGACGTAAAAGTGAACCGCTTAGCAAGGATCGAAGATGGCGAGCCTGAAGCACTCAGTTTTCTGGCCAATCCCAAATACTATCCTTTTATTTATTCAACACAATCGTCGATTGTACTGGTTCAGAGCGATTTCGTGGCTGAACAGGATTTAACGTGTACACTGATCCGTGTTGATGACCCATACTCAGCATTTGCTAACCTGCTTGCCATGTACGACAACATGCGCAAAGGTAAAACCGGGACTTCTTCCTTATCCTCAATTGCCAAAACTGCCAAAATAGGCAGCAACGCGTATGTTGGCGATTTTGTTGTTATTAACGATAACGTTGTAATTGGTGATGATGTTAAAATTTTCCCCAACTGTTACCTGGGCGAAAATGTTAAAATTGGTTCAGGAACAACACTTTACCCGGGTGTAATTATCTATTACGATTGCATCATCGGGAGCCAGTGTACCATACATGGTGGCTCGGTGATTGGTGCCGATGGTTTTGGTTTTGCACCCCAGAGCGACAACAACTATAAAAAAGTGGCTCAGATCGGGAACGTGGTTATTGAAGACAATGTAGAAATTGGCGCCAATACTACCATCGACAGGGCTACTCTCGGATCAACCATTATACGCCGCGGTGTTAAACTCGACAACCTGATACAGGTAGGCCATAATGTTGAAATAGGGGAGAACACCGTTATTGCTGCCCAAACCGGTATTGCCGGTTCGAGTAAACTGGGGAAAAACTGTATGATTGGAGGCCAGGTAGGTTTTGCCGGTCATATTGTTATTGCCGATGATGTTAAAATTGGTGCACAGGCCGGTCTTGCCGGAAATGTGAACAAACCTGGGAGTGTTCTGTTAGGTTCACCAGTAATTGAAATCAGCAGGTTCAGAAGGATAATAGCCATTTTCAATAACCTCGATAAGCTTTATGCCCGCATAGGTGACCTCGAAAAAACCATTAAGCAATTACAGTCCGAAAGAATTACCGATCATAAGACCGTAAATTAGTTAAAGCTCACTAATATTTAAATATGTTTGATAAACAACGTACAATAAAAGAACCGGTTACTATACAGGGATCGGGATTACATACAGGAAAACAGGTTACGCTTACATTTAAACCGGCTCCGGCCGATCATGGCATCAAATTTTGCCGCACCGACCTCGATGATAAACCTATTATAGATGCAATTGCCGATTTTGTAGTTGATACTTCGCGGGGCACTACGCTCGAGTACCAGGGTGTTCGACTGGTTACCGTTGAGCATGTGATGGCTTCGGTTGCCGGACTGGGAATTGATAACATACTCGTGGAAGTTGACAACGAAGAAATGCCCATTATGGATGGCAGCGCACGTTTTTTTGTGGCTGCACTCGATGCTGCAGGTATTGTTGAGCTGGATGCTGCCCGCGAATACTTCGAATTCCGCAATACACTCACCCTCACCGATGCTACACGCAAAAGCGAAATGGTGCTGGTGCCCGACGATAATTACAGGCTTTCGGTAATGATTGATTTCGAAACCCGTATCCTGGGAACTCAATATGCATCCATTTCCGATATCGAAGATTTCAGGAAAGAAATTTCGGACTGCCGCACTTTCGTATTCCTTCACGATCTCGAATTCCTGATCAATAACAACCTCATTAAAGGCGGTGATGTAAGCAACGCCATTGTATTTGTTGAACGCCTGCTGAGCGAAGCCGAACTCGACAGCCTGGCCAAGCATTTCAATAAACCCAAAATTACAGTACTCAAAGAAGGTATACTCAATAACCTCGAACTTCGTTTCCACAATGAGCCGGCGCGCCATAAACTGCTGGATGTAATTGGTGACCTGGCACTGGTAGGCATGCCATTGAAAGGCCATGTTATTGCCACCCGCCCTGGACACCTGGTTAATACCAACTTTGCAAAACTGATCCGTGAGCACATTAAAAACGCGCCCAAAGGACCCAAAATTGACCTGAATAAAAAACCGGTATACGACATCAACGACATTAAACGGATTTTACCCCATCGCCCGCCGTTCCTTTTGATCGATAAGATCATGGAAGTAAGTGATAAAAAAGTTACCGGAGTAAAAAACGTGACCATGAATGAGTCATTCTTCGTGGGTCACTTCCCCAACGAACCTGTTATGCCAGGTGTGCTGCAGGTTGAAGCAATGGCTCAGACCGGTGGTATATTTGTTCTGCACTCACTGCCCGATCCTGAAAATTATATTACTTATTTCCTGAAAATGGAGTCGGTAAAATTCAGGCAGCGTGTTGTGCCGGGCGATACACTGGTATTTGTGCTCGAAATGATTTCGCCGGTACGCCGTGGTATCTGCCATATGCGCGGAACTGCCTGGGTGGGTGATAAAATTGTTACCGAAGCCGAATTGATGGCTCAGATTGTTAAGAAGAAATAGCGTTTCAAAACCTGTACTTCTGTTTTTAAAGCCTGCAGGCTAAATCATATTCCGGTTTACAGCAGCGTTTATCCTTTCGAAATACGTGAACACTGTAATTTACTAAAATACAATGAATCAACCTTTAGCATATGTTCATCCGCAGGCCAATGTTGCCAAAAATGTGGTGATTGAACCCTTCGTGAACATCGAAAAAAATGTGGAGATAGGCGAAGGCACCTGGATCGGATCGAGCGTTACCATTATGGAAGGTGCCCGCATTGGCAAAAACTGCCGGATTTTCCCGGGAGCCGTTATTTCAGCTGTTCCACAGGATCTCAAATATGCCGGTGAGGAATCAATTGTTAAAATCGGCGACAATACCACCATCCGCGAATTTGTTACCGTAAACAGAGGCACCAAGGCAAATATGGAAACCGTGATCGGTAACAATTGCCTGATCATGGCTTATGCACATATTGCCCACGACTGTATTGTAGGTAACAACTGCATTCTGGCCAATGCTGTTGCCCTGGCCGGACATATTACAGTTGAGGATTACGCGATTATTGGCGGTCTGTCGGCAGTTCACCAGTTTGTTACTATAGGTCAGCACACCATGATTTCGGGTGGCTCGCTCATCCGCAAGGACGTGCCACCTTATACCAAGGCCGCCCGCGAACCTGTATCGTATGTTGGAATTAACTCGGTAGGACTCCGCCGCAGGGGGTTCTCCAACGAAAAAATAAACGAAATACAGGATATTTACCGTATCATTTTCCTGAGCGGATACAATGTGAGCAGGGCAGTCGAAATTGTTGAAACTACCATGCATCCTACGGTTGAACGCGATGAAATACTCTCGTTCATCACCCGCTCCACCCGCGGTATCATGAAAGGATACTCCAAATCAAGAGAATAAATTATCAATAATCAGGGGAGAGGCATTCGCTTCTCCCTGATTTATTTTTTTATAGGCAAGCCTGCTGTTTTTTGGTACTGTGATTTTTATCAAAACAAATTGTTTAAATAGTTTAAACCTCCAAACCCCAATCCTGAATCCTTGCATCCATGCACATTAGCCTTAGCAAAATAAGCCGGAAATTTAATTACGAATGGATTTTCAGGGATGTGGATTTTGAATTTGAGCAGAATAACGCCTATGCCATTCTAGGCTCAAATGGTTCAGGGAAATCAACATTGCTTCAGATTATTTCAGGCCACTTGCATCCTTCTGCCGGTACTATTACCTATTCGCATAACCATATTGAAATTCCTGTTGAGGATTTTTTCCGTCATGTTACCTATAGCGGTCCATACCTCGAATTAATTGAAGAGTTTACCCTGGAGGAGATGCTTACCTTCCACAGCCGTTTCCGTAAGTTCCGCCACCAGCTTGATGTTAATGCCGTGATGGAAATTACCGGTTTGATCCGCAACCGGAATAAACCGATCAAATATTTTTCCTCGGGGATGAAACAAAGAGTTCGTCTTGCCATAGCGCTATTAACCGAGTCGGAAGTGGTGCTGCTCGACGAACCCGCTGCCAACCTCGATAGAAAGGCTGTTGAGTGGTATCGCAACCTGGTTTCTGAAAACCGTGCCGACCGCATTATTATTGTTTGTTCCAATTCGCAAGCTGACGAATACGACTTTTGTACCCAATCCATTGTAATTGATGATTATAAAAGAATCGGGAAATAGTGAAAACAGGTAATGGCAAATCGTCATTATGGCTTCCCACACAATAAGCAGGTTTGTTTGGATAACTTAATCTTTTTGAATCTTTTAAAATAGTCACTTTTTGTTTCGTATTTTTGTACTGATATTGTTGCACTTTTCAAAAACAACCGGATGGACATACAAGCCCAAAAAGCAATTATAATTGAGCAGTTTAAACAGGTGAATGATGTTAACCTGATTAATGCAATTAAAAGTATGCTCGATTACGCAATAAAGAAAGAAAAGGATGTTTATGATGTGCCTGATGCCCATCAGCAAATTGTAATGGAGCGTTTTGAAAAAGTACGTAAAAACCCGGAAAGGCTTATAGATTGGGATGAAGCCCAAAATACACTGAAAGCCTGATGAAGAAGTACAAAGTAAAGATTGTACCGGAAGCTCTTAGTGATATTCAGGACATTACCAAATGGTACAACGAAGCGCAGGCAAAACTCGGCAAAAGGTTTCTGGACACCACCATTGCAAAGATAAACCGGCTGAGTAAAGACCCACAAATTTTCGCCATACGGTATCAGGAAATCCGGTGTATGCAAGTACCGAAATTTCCATACATGATTCATTTCTATATCAACGAAAAAACCAATATCGTTGAAGTATTGGCTGTTATCAGCACAAATCGGAATCCGAAGATTTGGGAAGAAAGAACGAGAAATAATACGTAACCAGTTAATATTAATTATCATGTTTCGTACAATGACAAACATCTATATGCAGATTGATACGTATAGTATCAATGGTTTATATATATAAATACAGAATGCCATTTAAAACATCAATGGTTAAAATACAATAGAGCTTTCGTAGATTTATCAAAATTTTGAATTCTGAGCATATCCTTATCAATATTTTAATTGTATTTTTTATGTGGATACCCTTGATGTTACTTTTGAAAGCTAGGGAACTATACTTTTTATATATCGTGAATAATATTTACAATTAGAGTAATTTGTCTTTAATATTCAGATTCTTTCAATTTCAAATTATAACCATATCATGAAAAAGTGTACTTTTGCAGCCATTTAAAATAAGTGTAAACATCATTCTAATACCTATTTATGGCAACAACGGCTGAATTCCGCAATGGACTATGCATCGAATTCAATAACGAACTCTATAAAATTGTTGAGTTCCAACATGTAAAACCCGGCAAAGGCCCTGCTTTTGTCCGTACAAAACTTAAAAACCTCAAGACAGGGAAAGTTATTCCAAATACTTTTACAGCTGGTGCTCCTATTGATATTGCCCGTGTTGAACGTCGTGCATACCAGTTTCTTTACAAGGACGACAATGGCTACAATTTTATGAACAACGAAACCTTCGACCAGATATCGATTGAAGAGGAAATGGTTGATAACCATGAATTTATGAAAGAAGGACAGGGTGTTGAAATTATGGTGCATGCCGATACCGAAACACCGCTTACCTGCGAACTACCGGCTTTTGTTGAGTTATTGGTTACCTATACCGAGCCAGGTTTCAGGGGCGATACTGCTTCGAATACGCTCAAAAAAGCTACCCTCGAAACCGGTGCTATCGTTCAGGTTCCTTTGTTTATTGAAGAAGGTACCATGGTTCGTATCGATACCCGCAACGGTTCCTATTTCGAAAGGGTAAAATAAGGCTGTACGGCTTACTTATAAAACTCATTCAACTTATTTTCACAGCCTTATCAATTTATGAAATTTCCAACCCCGATTACACTTCAGGAAGTTGCCGGTTTTATTGGTGCAACTTACAGCGGCGATCCCATGTTCCCTGTTTTAGGAATCAATGAAATTCACATGGTTTCACCCGGTGATCTCACTTTTGTCGACCACCCGAAATATTATAACAAAGCGCTTACTTCAAAAGCCAGCATAGTATTAATCAACCAACAGGTTGAATGTCCGGAAGGAAAAGCCCTGCTTTTTCACGACGATCCGTTTGCTGCATATATTTCGCTGGTACGCAGGTATACCCCGTTTGTGCCGTCGGCAGCAGCCGTTAGCCCATCAGCAGTTATCGGCGAGGGAACCGTTATACAACCCGGAGCATTTGTGGGTAACCATGTTACGATTGGTAAAAACTGCATCATTCACTCCAATGTAAGTATTTATGATCATGTGGTAATTGGTGATAATGTGGTAATACATGCCAACAGCGTGCTGGGTGCTGATGCTTACTACTTTCAGCGTAAACCTGCCGGGTACCGCAAACTCGAGTCGTGTGGTAACGTTGTAATCAGCGACAATGTTGAAATCGGTGCCCTTTGTACCATCGATAAAGGCGTATCGGGCGATACTTTTATTGGAAAAGGAACCAAGTTCGATAACCATGTTCAGGTTGGTCACGATACCATTATCGGCGCTCATTGCTTAATCGGAGCACATACCGCTATTGCCGGCGTTACCCGTATTGAGGACGATGTTATCATCTGGGCTAAAGTAGCCATCAACAAGGACCTGGTAATCGGAAAAGGTGCAGTAATACTGGCTACATCAGCCGTTGACAAATCGTTGGCTCCCGGCGGAACCTACTTCGGTATTCCGGCAGTTGAGGCCCGCACCCGTTGGAAAGAACTGGCTATCCTGCGCAGGTTACCCGAAATTTACAGCAAGCTGTAGTTTTTACAAATACTATTTAAATACATAAAATACCTTCTGTGATACAGGGGGTATTTTTTTTGATGAAATTACTGGAACTTGTTTTATAACTCAAACTTACCATTATATTGAGTTTTTGTATAAGTTTCCTCTGAAAGTAATTTTAATAAGATGTCAGAGGGAACCTACATGAAATTTTCATTCGGTGTTTGTCAAATAGATATTTTTCTGTAGGTTTGTAGCTATGACTTTCGAAGAGATCAAAAAGGTTTTAAAAACAAAAACCGTAGGTATTGCCGGCTGTGGAGGATTAGGCTCAAATTGTGCGGCAGCGCTGGCAAGGGTTGGGATAGGAAGGCTGATACTTGCTGATTTCGACCTGGTGCAGGAAGGTAACCTAAACAGGCAGTTTTATTTTTACGACCAGATCGGGATGCTGAAGGTAGCAGCACTTAAGCAAAATCTATTCAGGATTAATCCCGAAGTGCGTGTTAATACTTTTGATATCAGGCTCTGCCAAAGCGATATCGTTGAAATATTTTCGAAGTGTGATGTAATAGTTGAAGCCTTTGATAAGGCCGAAATGAAGTACATGATATTGGATGCCGTTCATAACTTTTTGCCCGATAAGCACCTGGTAATGGGGGTAGGAATGGCCGGTTGGGGTGATAATAACCTGATACGTTCGAGGCAATCGGATAAACTGATTATATGCGGGGACGAGGTAAATGCCATTGCCGACCACAATCCACCTTTATCGCCCAGGGTAGGTATTGTTGCCCATATGCAGGCCAATGCCGTTTTGGAAATTTTGCTGGGTATTAACGAACACCAGGTTCATTCTTAAAAACAGCCATGAAGATTATTCTAAATAATAAAGCAGAAGAGCTGCCCGGTGAGGTGCTAACCGTAAATGCATTATTGAAAGAGAAACATTTCACGTTCAAAATGCTGGTAATTAAGGTAAACGGACAGCTTATTAAAAAAAACGAGTACGATACTTCGCTTGTTCACGATGGTGACGATGTGATGGTACTCCACCTTATTTCGGGCGGCTGAAAGCCATGCTCAATGCACATTTTCCGCAATCCTGTTTTTATCGCATCATAACCAGCAGCAGGCCTGTAACAAATGCTATTACCCACCAGCCATACGCCAGCCGCGAATAAATATGTAGTTTTTCAGGTACCAGGGTTCCGGGTTCATTACCCCGGTGGAATCGCCATATCAGAATGGTATCAATCAGCATGGCCGCCAGGGATGAATACCCGAGTATTCCATGCAAGGTAAATGCGCCGCTTTTTGACCCGATGATCATGAAAGTAGTAGCAGTGATATCGAGTACAATTCCGATTGTCAGAAACCTGAGTACAAACGGGCTAACCTGGCGTGTACGCTGTTCGGTAATAATGGATATACTGTACGAAAGCAGGGCGAAAATGACGATGCCCGCGCCTATCATTGAATAGTGGCTCATGGTATGATTTTGATGAAGAGGATTTGTTAATACATTTGAGTTTCCTGGTTACAACCATAGTCTGATATACGGTTGCAAATTACAGGCAAGGATGATCAGTACTTTTTCCCCGGAATATTACTTTCAACTTTTTCCATGCATTTCCGGTCCTGAAGGGTGATAAACAGAGTGCGTCCTTTTTTACCTCCAAACACCAGGTTGCTGCAGCTTTTTCCTTTCAGGGGTATTTCGCGGATAAATTTTCCCTGGGGCGATACCACCACAATCGTTCCTTTGCCCCAACGGGTGATGTAAAGGTTCCCTTTTTTATCGCATTTCATGCCATCGAGGCCAAAATCGTTGAATTTATAGAATAGTGTTTTATTCGAAAGATTTCCTTTTTCGTCAACATCGTATTTCCATACATTAAGCTGAATGCTTTCGTTTACATAAAGCGTTTTCTCGTCGGGACTCAGTTCAATGCCATTGGTGGTGCCCATATTTGTTTCGAGCAAAACAGGTTTACCATCCGGATCAATCCGCCACAATTGCCCGATACTTTTACCCCAGTCGGGGTCGCTGGCAAAAATCTGCCCGTTCCGGTTCATGCAAAGGTCGTTGGGCGAATACATGCGTGGCTCGTGGCAATATATGCTCACCTTTTTGGTTTGTTTTTCAACATAAAGCACTTTATGCCCGGTAAAATCCGGCAGGTACATGTTGTCCTTATTGTCGAACAATATGCAGTTGGCTATACTTCCGGCCGGCAGTTCCACGAACATGGAACAGGTGCCGTCAGGAGCTACCATGCCAATAGTACCATCATGCAGGTAGTTCACCACGTATAACTGCCCGTTTTTGTCGAAGGCAGGGCCTTCGATATTTGTTGAAAACAGGTTCTCCTTAGTGAGATCCTCGGATATAAACAGTTTGCCTGAGCCCGAACAACTGCTTAGT
>CAYNVK010000013.1:0-17983 GCA_964400395.1 uncultured Lentimicrobiaceae bacterium
TGTTTTTTTCGACCTGCATCTTTATTACTTTTAAGTATTTCGAAAAATACAGGATCAACATTCTGCCGGCTATTGCCACCAATTACCTGGGTGCTTCGGTGCTGGGATATGTAAGCGGTAAGGAAACGGCGGATGTTGCCATGCTGCTGCAGCAACCCTGGGTTTTTATGGCTGTTGCAACCGGCGCAGCTTTTATCCTCACTTTTGTTGTTTTTGCGGTTTCCACCCAAAAAGCAGGTGTTGCCATGACCGTTGTTTCGGGGAAAATGTCAATTATAATTTCGGTTGCCGTTGGCTATTTCCTGGTTTCGGAGCCTTTAAATCTGCTTCAGATGGTCGGCATTTTAATTGCGTTGGCAGCATTTTATCTCACCAATGCAGGACAGGATAAGGTGAAGGTCGAAAAGAAATATCTCTTTCTTCCGTTACTTATTTTCTTAGGAACAGGTGCCAACGACAGCCTGATGAAATTATCGGGTGTGTATTTCCCGGGCCGCAACGAAATAAATTTCCTCACGGTTACTTTCTTTACTGCTTTCGTGTTTGGTCTTGTACTGGTGCTGTTCAGCTTTTTTCGGGGTTCGTTCAAAGTTACCATCAGGGATGTAGCCACCGGACTGTTGCTGAGTTTCTTCAACTGGTACTCAACTTATTTTTTTATCAAAGGATTGGGTGTGCTCCCGATCTCGCTTTTTGTGCCCGTGTTTAATGCTGCTATTGTGTTTATAGCTGCAGTTGCCGGGTATTTCTTCTTCAAGGAAAAACTTTCGGTAACCAACAGGTTGGGTATTGTGCTGGCCGTGCTTGCCATTGCTTTGATTGCCTTATCCTGACGCGCATATCATCAGTTGGCGAAGCAAAAAAAAAAGCAGGACATTGCTGCCCTGCCTTCGTTTACACATTGCGTGCTATTATTTAATTACAAAGAAATCGTCTTTCAGTTTTGTATTCATTTTGATGGATGAAACTACGAAAGTAATATTCTGGGGGCCCATGCTCTGCACCATTTTGTGGGGGAACATAATTCCGTTAACCGCTTTGTAGTCGCCAAATTCGGTAACCTGTTCCTTGCTTTCGCTGCGTGTTTTGAACCCGGTTTTTACATCGTAATATTCAATTTCCTTCCTGGTTTCACCTTTGTTAACCTGCACTTTATAGAGTTCGGTTTTGTCTTTCTGTTCTTCTATTCCGAGCAGTGTTACGGTATAACCCAGGGTAGTGTAATACATTTCGGGGAAAATCATTGAAGCTTCTTTCATACCCGCGAGTTCATCACCTTCAACAGCTTTGGTTTCGCCGCTCATGGGCGATGATGATACTCCTTTACCTGCATTGTACACCTGCTTGGCAAATACCATGGCACCTGAACCAACCTGCATCAGCATTTTGTCGGGAGCTTTATAGTACAGGTCGAGCGAAATAGGCGTATTCTGCATGCTGGCCCCTGAATTTATAGTTACATCTTTCACCTTTTTCAGGGCCTTGGTTCCGCCGATTGCTTTAACGTAATTGTTGATAACCTGTTCGCCGGTAACACCAGCCGGAGCCGGTTTCAGTTTTTTATTCGGATCGTACAGTTTGCCGTCAATGTCGTAATACAGTATGGTTCCCGATTTAGCAAATTTCTGCAGTTTCGGGGCAATATCTTCCGCTTTGCCAACCATAAGCAGGTAAGCGTTGTCAGGACGAATGTATTTCTGTGCCGTCATCTGAACATCGGCCGGGGTAACGGCTGCCAGTTTCGGAAGGTAGTTGGAATAATAGTCTTTTGGCAGGTTGTACCTGGCGGTATTAATCGCGAAATTGGCAATGGTAGCCGGACTTTCGAGCGAACGACCAAAGTTTCCCATCATATAATTCCTTACCATATTAAGCTCATCTTCGGGCACTGTTTCGGTGCGAAGCCTGTTCATCTCGGCCAGTATTTCGGTAAATGCACTGTCGGTTACAGGGTTACGTACTTCGGCAGAAGCACTGAATTGGCCAACCAACTTATCGGACTGAATGCTGGAATATGCTCCGTAGGTCCAGCCGTGTTTTTCGCGCAGGTTATTGAAGAGCCTGAAAGTACCACCTCCAAGAATGCTGTTGGTGAGTTTTACTTTTATTTCGTCGGGCGAACCTGGTTTTAAGTCGACAGGGTAGGAAACACTTATGGTCGACTGTACAGCATTGGGCCTGTCAACTACAGCTACCGTGGTTTTAGCAGGTGCTTTCGGCGAAGGATAGCTTGCTTTGGGTACATCACCCCGCTGCCAGCTGCCGAAATATTTTTCAACAATAGGTTTTGCCTGTTCAGGGGTAATATCGCCAACTATAGCCAGGTAGGCAATATTGGGTTTAAAGTAGGTTTTGTAAAATTCATTACACTTTTCGAGAGTAATTTTATTAACTGATTCCTCAGTCAAATTTTCTCCGTAAGGATGGTTACTTCCATAAACCACTACTGAACTTACCTTGCGCGAAATTGCTTTCGGGTCGTTTTTCTCGGTTTCAAGTCCCGATAAAGTCTGTTTCCTGATTTTTTCAAGTTCTTCGGTTTTGAAACTTGCATTCAGCAAAACATCCGACATGATCTGGAGCAAAGCATCATTGTGCCTGGTCAGGCAGCTGGCGCTCATTCCGGTTGACGAAGTAAACAGGCTACCGCCAAGCATATCAACAGCTTCATCAATCTGGTCTTTGGTGCGTGTGGTGGTACCCGTACGCATCAGCTGCCCGCTGAAATCGGCATAGCCGGCAAAATCTCCTTCAAAAATCGGGTCATAATCCAGTACAAGCGAATACGAAATACGGGGTATTTTGTGATTTTCGACCACAAAAACCTTTAATCCGTTTGCCAGTTCAAACGATTGGTATTCGCCAATTTTTATGGTTGGGGCAGGTGCGGGTAGTGGTTTTTTACTGCGATCGAGTACTTCCTTTACCGCTACCGGTGCTGCCGGTTTGGTAGGTTTTACTTTTTTTACCTGTGCAGCTAACGGAAGCGTGATTAAAAGAGCTGCTATAATGCTTAAAATTCTGTTTTTCATACGTAGGTTCCTCCTTTAATTTTTTTCGTTTGATTTAGGCAGATAAGTCAGAACCACCCTGTTTTCAGGAGTTAGATATTTTTGCGCAACCCGCTGCAGGTCAGCAGGTGTAACTTTCAGGTACCTGTCAATTTCGGTATTGATGAGGTTGGCATCTTTAAAATAAACATGGTAGTTGGCCAGGTTTTCGGCTATACCGGCCATCGTGCTGTTACCGGTTACAAAATCATTTTCAACTTTATTCCTGAGTTTCTGGAATTCAGCATCCGAAACCGGGGTTGTTTTCACCTTTTCGATTTCAGTGTAAATTGATTTTTCAAGATCTTCGGGAGTAACACCCATATTGGTGAGACCGAATATCAGGAACAAGCCCGGATCTTCGAGCGAGAAAGGGAACGCCATCACTTGCAGGGCTTTTTGCTGCTGGTCAACCAGCGATTTGTTCAGCCTCGAGCTCTGTCCGTCCGAAAGCAAGGTGGTAAGCATGGAAAGTGCATACGAATCGGGTGTGCCCTGGGCAGGCATATGGTACGAAATAATAACTGCAGGAAGCTGTATGTTATCGTACACAATATCTCTTACTTCAGCAGTTTTTTCAGGTTCAACTGCAGTTGGCCTGTAAATTTCCTGGGTTCCACGGGGAATATCACCAAAATATTTTTCAATCAGTTTTTTGGTGCTGTCAATGTTCAGATCGCCGGCAATGGAAAGGGTGGCGTTGTTGGGCACATAATACATATTGTGGAAGTCGAGGAATTCTTTCAATGTTGCCTTATTAATGTCTTCGGGGTAGCCGATGGGAGTCCATTTGTAAGGATGAACTTTAAAGGCATTTTCCATGGTTTTTTCAATCACCGATCCGTAAGGACGATTGTCGTACGACTGCTTGCGTTCTTCTTTTACAACAGCACGCTGTGTTTCAACACCAACACTGTCGATACGCAAATGCAGCAGTCTTTCCGATTCGAGCCAAAGGCCAAGTTCCAGTTGATTGCTCGGAAGCAGTTCGAAATAATAAGTTCTGTCCTGCGAGGTATTGGCATTGTTGTATCCACCTGCATTTTGGGTAATTTTATCAAAATCGCCGCGTGGTATATTTGCCGATCCTTCGAACATCAGGTGCTCAAAAAAATGGGCAAACCCGGTACGACCAGGCACTTCGTTTTTCGAGCCCACATGGTACAGGATTGAAACGGCAACAATCGGCGTACTATTATCCTGGTGCAGGATAACATGCATGCCGTTCGGAAGATCATATTCAGTGAATTTGATCCTGCCTTGCTGCGCCATTGCTCCTATAAACGGGGCGATGACCAGCAAAAGGATAAGAAGTCTGACTTTCATAAATTGATGATTAGGTTGATATTAGGTTGATATTTGATTTTGCAATAATTCAATTGTTTATTTTCCTGATTAAAAAGCAACAGGAAAAAAGGTGAGTATTGCAAAATAACGACATTTAATACATATGTCGACCGGATGCAGGAAATTTTCTTGATTTTTCTCCCACCTTCCTTTAAATTACCATCCGGTATGCATTATGAAGTAATTCCAAGAAACTCGGAGATTTCCTCAAAATTCAGGAATATGTCTTTTACATGACCCGAAAGTTCAGCTTTGCTATGGGTGGTTGCCAGGCCGATTACCCTCATGCCGGCAGCCTTGGCCGCCTCAATACCAGCAAACGAATCTTCGAAAACCGTGCATTCTGAAGGCTGAACGCCCAATCTTTCGGCAGTTTTCAGGTAAACTTCAGGATCGGGTTTGCCGCGTGTAACCATCGACGAATCAGTTATCATATCGAAATATTTGCCTAACCCGGTTTCGGCAAGCGTGTATACTACATTCTCGGTCGGAGCCGAAGTGGCCATTGCTACAGGGATACCTCTCGAAACTGCATTTTCCAGAAACTCCGGCAATCCTTTAGCTGGTTCAATATACGGCTTGTAAATATCGCGGTACAACTGCTCTTTTTCATCGGCCAGGGCCTTTATTTCAGCTTCGTTAATATGACTGCCAAAAATAGCTTTCATAATCTCGCTGTTCGTTTTTCCGAAGTTCGGGTTAAATTCTTCCCGGGTTAAGTTGATGTTGTGTTTTTTACCTAATTCAACAAAAGCGTCGAAATGAAACTGGTGATTGTCGACAATTACACCATCCATGTCAAAAATGAAAACCATATAAAAGTATTTGTTTCGTAAAATCTAATAGCATCAAAATTAGGAATTATCTCCTTATGCCGACCTGAAGTAGCTGCAGCAACTATACTTCTTGCTGTTATTTAACAATTTTTTAAATTTTGAATGCCGCCCCGTGCTTTCTTTTACAAAAGCTGGACGCTTTCGGTACAGGTGAAAAATGCCATATTGGTAGGAATGATCCAGTTCTTCTTTGCATTGTAATTGTATTTTTGGGGTTGAACACTGTTGTTTGATCTGAATGACCCAATGAACCACGAGATTTCGAAATTCAGTATTTCACTTACCTTGGTATAACGTGATCTATAACAGTTGATTATAAAATATCGATGTATGTAGATGTAACCTCCAAAATCAGGTTTAAAATGCAAACATGTTGGTAATCATGCTTTTTGGCGTTAAACTGTTGAAATGCATAAATCATCCAATAGTTGCGGTATCAAAAAATAATTTTCATACCTTTGCACGGATTTTTGAAAAATGTAAATCAAGACCATAATTAGTTGGTTGTCAATAATATAATTTATGAAAAGAGCAATGGTACTGACCGGTGGCGGCGATTGTCCCGGTTTAAATGCAGTAATAAGGGCGATAGTTAAACGTGCTTCGCAGGAAAGTGATTGGGAAATTCTGGGTTGCGTGAAAGCTTTTGACGGAATCCTGAATGAGCCGACCGAACTTATGGTTCTCGATTCCGAAAAAGTGGCCGGTATACATTACCAGGGAGGAACAATCATACAAACCACCAACAAAGGGGGGCCCTTTGCATGGCCGGTAAAAAACAAAAAAGGTGAATGGGAGTATGTGGACCGTTCGGATGAAATGATCCGCAAAATTTCGTACCTGGGCATTGATGCAGTTATCAGCATTGGTGGCGACGGATCGCAGCGTATTTCGCAGAAACTTTTCGAAAAAGGACTCAATATTATAGGTGTTCCTAAAACCATTGATAATGACCTTTCGGCTACCGACTCAACTTTCGGTTTTCAAACGGCCATTGAAATTGCCACCGAAGCAGTTGACAAACTGGTAACCACTGCCGCCAGCCACAACCGGGTTTTTATTTTAGAAGTTATGGGCCGTGATGCAGGGTGGATTGCACTGAATGCTGCCGTTGCCGGTGGTGCCGAAATATGCCTTCTGCCCGAAATTCCTTACGATACAAACGAAGTTCTTTCGAAAATAAATTCACGTTTCCATAAAGGACGTGGATTCGCGATAGTTGTTGTTGCCGAAGGTGCCAAACCCAAAGATGGTGAAGTAATCGGAACCAAGAGCCAGGAAGTAGGTTACGAACATGTACGCCTGGGTGGTGTTGGTTTTAAACTGGAAGACGATTTGAAACAACTGGGTTGCGAACACGATATCCGCGTTACTGTTCTGGGTCACCTGCAGCGTGGTGGGGTGCCTATTGCCTACGACCGCGTTCTTGCATCGCAATTCGGAGTTAAAGCTTTTGATATGGTTGTTAAAGGCGAGTTTGGCCGCATGGTTTCGTACCAGCATCCTTATATCACCAGCGTAACTTTAAAAGATGCCATTCAGAAACCCAACCTGGTAACCCTCGATACCGCGCTGATGAAAACCGCCCGCGGCCTGGGAATTAGTTTTGGTAACGACCAGCTTGCCCTTGAAGAATAATACATCTGATCTTTTTAAGAGCTTCCTTCGGGAAGCTTTTTTTTTGCCCACTCAGAACAAGTCGCGGATTGCGATGTTAACTAATAAAAATGGTAACGCTATGAATAAGAGCAGGCTTGAGGCATTCTCGGATGGAGTTTTGGCTATTATTATCACCATCATGGTATTGGAAATTGATATACCCAAAAGTAGTGACTGGTCGGAACTGAAACACCTGGTTCCCGTGTTTATCAGTTATTTATTCAGTTTTATTTACATCGGGATTTACTGGGGCAATCATCATCACCTGCTGCATTCGGTTAAAAAGGTTACTTCGGGTATCATGCTTGCAAATCTGAACTTGCTTTTCTGGCTTTCACTTATTCCTTTTTCAACCGGCTGGATGGGCGAAAATCATTTTGCAAAAAATACAGTTGCTGTGTACGGTGCCATTTTGCTTATCAGTGGTCTTGCCTTTTATGTGCTGATGAAGGTGGTTGAACGTAATTCGCACGATCTGGAGGCCTTGAAGGATGCTTTTGTGTTGCTTAACCGCAAAGGAATTACATCCACCATAGGTTATTTTATTTCTGTGCCGCTGGCTTTTGTGCATCCGCTGATTTCGGCTATTATTTTCAGCATTATTTCAGTAATTTGGCTTATACCCGACCGAAACCTGGAAAGAGCCCTGAACGGCGAGAGCCCGAATCATCATTAGTATTTGATTGCTCAAAGCTATTTGGAGACATACACAGATTTAATTTTTTATATTTTTGCGACGGAGCAAACTTCGAGAAATGGCTGATTGTATACATTGCGGGCAGGATTGTGGAAAGAATCCGGTGATATGGGATGATAAATTATTCTGTTGCAACGGCTGCAGCCTTGTGTACCAGATACTTTCGGAAAAAAAACTGGATCGCTATTACGAAATGATGCCAACGCCGGGCATACGGCTTGAAACGGACAGCGAAAGCGGAAGCCGTTATGCCTATCTCGATGCGGTTGATATTAAGCAAAAACTTCTCGATTTTTCTGATGGCGGGGTAGCGCGTGTAAACCTGTTTATCCCGGCCATACATTGCAGTTCGTGTATCTGGCTGCTCGAAAATATGGCCTCGCTGCATAGCGGCATTATGCATTCGCATGTAAATTTTGTTCGAAAGGAAGTCAGCATCACATTTCGCGAAAGCAATATATCGCTGCGCCAGGTGGTTGAACTGCTGCATAGCATTCATTATATACCGGATATCAACTACAACAGGCGGGCCAAGGACGATCACCAGAAAGCTAACCGCCGGATGATTATGAAAATAGGAGTGGCCGGTTTCTCTTTTGGCAATATCATGTTACTCAGTTTTCCTGATTATTTGCCTGGTGGCGAAGCCATTGACACTTTTATGGCCGGAACATTCGGGTTTGTTTCATTCCTGCTTTCGCTCCCGGTTATCACTTTTTGCAGCAGCGATTTTTTTATGTCGGCCTTCAAAAGTCTGAAAAAGAAGGTGATAAATATTGATCTGCCGCTGTCAATAGGTATTATGTCTCTTTTTCTCGAAAGTTCGTACGAAATTTTCAGTGGTTCAGGTACCGGTTATATGGATTCGCTGGCGGGTTTACTGTTTTTCATGCTTATCGGCCGCTGGTACCAGAATCGCACGTACCAGTCCTTATCATTCGACCGCGATTACAGATCCTATTTCCCGAT
Source organism: uncultured Lentimicrobiaceae bacterium (assembly GCA_964400395.1). Classification (GTDB taxonomy): domain Bacteria; phylum Bacteroidota; class Bacteroidia; order Bacteroidales; family UBA4417; genus UBA4417. The sequence goes on from CAYNVK010000013.1 coordinate 8,559, forward strand.
TGCAGTTACCAGGTTACTTGATGGGAAAGAAGAGTTTGTGCAACTGGCTGAACTGAAAGCAGGCGACCATATATTAGTAAGAAACGGGGAGCTGATACCGGTGGATTCTGTTTTGCTCGAAGGTGAAGGCAATATAGATTACAGTTTCGTGACAGGCGAATCGATACCGGTTGCAAAAAAAAGCGGCGATTTTGTATTTGCCGGCGGCAAACAGTCAGGCGCAGCCATTAAACTCAGGGTCGAAAAGGAAGTAGCACAAAGCTATCTCACCCAACTCTGGAATGAGGACAATCTTGCCGAAAACGGGAAACAACAGATGCAGACGGTAATTACTAAAGTGAGTCATTATTTTACCCTGGTAATACTGGCAATAGCATTTGGAGCAGGTGTGTACTGGTCGTTTTCTGATGTCGGAAAAGCGGTATATGTATTTGCTACCATTCTCATAGTTGCTTGTCCGTGTGCCTTAGCCCTAACCATTCCTTTTACTTTTGGTAATGTGATGCGGGTATTCGGTCGCAATGGTTTTTATATAAAAAATACCGATGTAATCGAAAAGCTTACCCAGGCTGATACTGTTGTTTTTGATAAAACCGGCACACTTACACATTCGCGAACCATGGATGTGCAATGGCAGGGTGAAGAGCTCTCACTTTCCGAAAAGCAGTGGATCCGTTCGCTGGCCCGGAATTCAACGCATCCGCTTTCGGTGATCGTTACTGAATCGCTGCCGGTTTCTGTCACCTTGCCTGTTGACGATTACAGGGAAATTACCGGGGCTGGTATAGCCGGTAGGGTAGAGGGGCACCTGGTGCTGCTGGGATCGCGAAAATTTGTAGCCGGTGCCGATACACCTGCAAAATCGGTGGTTTCGTCAGTGTTTGTGTCCATTGATCATAAACTGAAAGGATCATTCCTGATGCAAAATCAGTATCGTGACGGGCTTTATGAAGTGCTGGCCGGACTGAAACCAATGCAGATGCACCTGCTTACCGGCGATAACAATTCGGAAGAACAAAACCTGAGAACCTACTTTACGCTTGGAACTCAATTGCATTTTAACCAGAGTCCTGTTGATAAGCTTGATTATATTAACCAGTTAAAAGAGCGTGGCCGAAATGTAATTATGATCGGAGACGGTTTGAATGATGCAGGTGCTTTGCTTAAAGCAGATGTAGGGATTACTATTGCGGATGATATTTATCATTTTTCGCCCGCTTGTGATGCCATACTTCAATCGTCAGGATTCGGAAGGCTGCAGGACTACCTGCATTTCTCACGGGCTGCGCTTTGGATAGTGTATGCCAGTTATTTTATTTCATTCCTTTATAATATTGTCGGGCTCTCGTTTGCAATACAGGGCCTGCTTTCACCCGTTGTGGCAGCCATACTGATGCCGCTCAGCTCAATTTCGGTAGTAACATTTGCCAGCATTTCAGTTGCGATGCTTTCAAAAGCGAGGAAATTTTAATTTAATACAATCGATGCCGAATTTAATTCGGTAAACATTTACCTGTTTTTTGGTGAGTTTGAATCAGTATTTCTGTAACCTGAATTTTATTGGGGTTATTAATTGATAGAATATGAGGATTATATAGCAATATTTAGAACGTTTATAAATTACATGCCTGCTAAATTTTGTAATACCTGTTTCAATATCTTTGACTAATTCAATATTTAATTACTTAAATGAGTGTTATAGTCGTTCTGATAGGGTTCAGCATAATTGTAGCTGCAGGTTTCCTGGTGGCTTTTCTTTGGGCGGCTACCTCGGGTCAGTACGACGATGACGTATCGCCCTCAATACGAATATTATACGATAATGATAAACATCCTGTTTCGCAGCCGGATGATACCCCCAAACAACCAAATATTAATACAAACAATGTTTAGTTAAACCAAAAGCGTATGGAATTACAAAAGTTTTACTACGACAACAAAATTGTGAAGATGTTTGCTTACGCTACCCTTTTCTGGGGCGTAGTAGGCATGTTGGTTGGAGTGCTGATTGCTTTGCAAATGGTGCTCCCTGAAGCCAATTTAGGCCTGGCATTCACTTCCTTCGGGCGCGTACGCCCGGTGCACACAAACGCGGTAATCTTTGCCTTTGTGGGCAACGGGATTTTTACCGGTTATTACTATTCACTTCAACGCTTGCTGAAAACCGGCATGGCAAGTAACTGGATGACCAAAGTTCATTTCTGGGGCTGGCAGTTAGTAATTGTACTGGCTGCAGTTTCTTTACTTGCCGGGTACACCACCGGTAAGGAATATGCCGAGCTCGAATGGCCTATCGACATACTGATAGCTGCTATTTGGGTTATTTTTGGCTGGAACATGATGTGGACCATCCTCAAACGCAGGGTTAAACATATTTATGTTGCCATTTGGTTTTACATTGCCACTTTTGTTACCGTAGCAGTTCTTCATATCGTTAATTCCATCGAAATTCCATGGGCAATCTTCAAAAGCTACCCGGTTTATGCCGGTGTTCAGGACGCCCTCGTACAATGGTGGTACGGGCATAATGCGGTGGCTTTCTTCCTCACCACCCCTTACCTTGGGCTGATGTATTATTTCATGCCTAAGGCAGCCAATCGCCCGATTTATTCATATAAACTGAGTATACTGCATTTCTGGGCACTCATATTCCTTTATATCTGGGCCGGACCTCACCATTTGCTATACCAGGCCTTACCCAACTGGGCACAATCGCTCGGCACTGTTTTCTCTATCATGCTTATTGCTCCTTCGTGGGGAGGTATGATCAACGGCCTGCTCACCCTGCGTGGCGCCTGGGACCGTGTGCGCGAAGAACCGGTGCTCAAATTCTTTGTGGTAGCCATTACGGCTTATGGAATGTCGACTTTCGAAGGACCTATGCTTTCGCTCAAGAATATCAATGCCATCAGCCACTTTACCAATTGGACTGTTGCTCACGTACATATCGGGGCTTTGGGTTGGAATGGTTTCCTCACATTTGGTATGATTTACTGGTTGTTCCCCAGGATGTTCAATACAAAACTTTATTCAACCAAACTGGCTAACCTGCACTTCTGGCTGGGAACGCTGGCAATTTTGTTCTGGTCGGTTCCCATGTACTGGGCTGGTTGGACCGAAGCTTCGATGTGGAAACAATTTAATGCTGCCGGCGACCTGGTTTATCCTAACTTTCTCGAAATAGTTACTCAGATTATGCCGATGTATTACATGCGGTTATTCGGGGGAATCCTTTATTTCGGCGGTGCCCTGATATTGGTTTACAATATTTATAAAACGGTGAAGGCTGGTTCGTTTGTAGCCATGGAAGAAGCCGAAGCACCGGCGCTGGTAAAAGAAGGCGCGCGTGTTTCGGGCGAAAGCTTCCACCGCTTCCTCGAGCGTCGCCCGGTTCAGTTTATGATCCTTTCCATCGTAGCAATACTCATTGGCGGGCTTGTTGAAATTATTCCTACTTACCTCATTAAGTCGAATATACCGACAATAGCAACTGTTAAACCTTATACCCCGCTCGAACTGCATGGCAGAGATATTTACATTAAAGAAGGCTGTTATGTTTGTCATTCGCAGATGATCAGGCCTTTCAGGTCGGAAACCGAACGTTATGGCGAATATTCAAAGGCGGGCGAATATGTGTACGATCATCCGTTCCAGTGGGGGTCGAAGCGCATAGGGCCGGATCTTTTCCGCGAAGGCGTTAAGAGTGGACCGCTTTATAAATCCGATTCGTGGCATTATACCCACTTCATGGATCCCCGCAAAATAAATGCCCAGTCGATTATGCCCAAATATCCATGGCTGGCCGAGAATGAAATTGATATTTCGTCAACTCCGGCAAAAATCAGGGTTATGCAGTACCTGGGAGTTCCATATCCCGAAGGATACGACCAGAAGGCAATAGCCGATGTGAAATCGCAGGCCGAAAAAATTGCCGCCGGACTTCAGTCGCAGGGTATAAATGTACCAGCCAGCAAGCAGGTAATTGCCCTGATAGCATACATACAACGATTGGGTACCGATGTAGGCGACAGCAAAACAGCTAATAATTAATAAAACACACGTATCATGGGAATAGCTTCGCGTTTATTCGACAGCATTGAGGGAATTTACTGGTTCCCGATCGTTGCACTTGCCTTATTTATCCTGTTTTTCACTGTTATAACCATCCACACTTTAACTATGAAAAAAAGCCAGGAACAGGAATGTGGTGCAATACCCTTTGAAAACGATGAGAAATACCAGGCACCCGGGGTGTAAGTTTAACCTTTTAAAAAGATTAAAATGAGCAATACAGAAGAAAATAAATTACACGGAGAGCCGGAAATTGACGAGCTCACCAAAGATCGTTACCTGGGTGGTCACGAATATGATGGCATCAGGGAACTCGACAATAAACTGCCTCGCTGGTGGGTATATCTTTTTATTTTAACCATAGTTTTTGCTGTTGTGTACCTGCTTGGGTACCATGTTACCAAATGGTGGCCGCTGCAGGAAGACGAATATGCCAAAGAAATGTCGGTGGTAAAGGAAATAAAAAAGGCCAACCCCGAACCAACTGTTGACCTGGCAACTATGGTTCCGTTAACGGGTGCTGAAGACCTGGCTGCCGGGCAGGCTACCTTTAAAAACATATGTTCGGTATGTCACGGACAAAAAGGGGAAGGCCTGGTTGGCCCTAACTTTACCGATCAGTACTGGATTCACGGCGACACGGTTACCAATACCATTTCCATCAAAAACCTTTACCAGGTTGTAATTACCGGCGTGATAGAAAAAGGTATGCTTTCGTACAAGGATCAATTAAGCCCGCTGCAGATCCAACAGGTGCTCAGTTATATCCTTACCTTGCAAGGGACTAACCCGGCAAATCAAAAAGCACCCCAGGGTGTAAAATATGATAAAATCGGATAATTGCCTTCGCGTGGCCTTACTGCAGATTACAAATGTTACTGAAATGAAATTTAACTAAGCTAAATACAGGCTGTGCGGGCATTTTGCCGCACAGCCTGTTCTTATTGTTTCAACTACAATTATGATGGATGAATTTGAAGAATTTGATGAATTCCGCGACCGTCAATCGACCATTGGCATAGATGGGAGCAGGGTTTGGGTTTACCCGAAAAAGCCAAAAGGAAAACTTTATAATTATCGCAAGCTGGTTTCGCTGGTTTTGCTTGCAGTCTTTTTTGTACTTCCGTTTATTAAAGTGGAAGGCGATCCAATTGTTTTGTTGAATTTCCTGGAACGTAAATTTATCATCTTCGGGGTGATGTTTTATCCCCAGGATTTTCACCTGTTTGTGCTGTCGATGATCGCGTTCATCGTTTTCGTGGTGCTGTTTACGGTTGTATTCGGGCGGATATTCTGTGGCTGGATATGCCCCCAGACCATTTTTATGGAATTCGTATACCGGCAGATCGAGTTCTGGATTGAAGGAAACAACAGCCAGCAGCGGAAACTAGATGCTTCGCCCCTTGATTTCAACAAGTTCTGGCGAAAGGGATTGAAACATGTAATATTCTTCCTGATTTCGGTGGTTACTGTTTTTTTCTTCCTGGCTTACATTGTTGGAATCGACAGGGTAGGAGTGATCATTTCTGATGGACCGTCGGCCAACATTTCGGGCTTTATCGGTTTAATCATATTCAGCCTGGTTCATTATTTTGTATTTGCCAAGTTGCGCGAACAGGTTTGCATTATTATTTGTCCATACGGACGTTTGCAGGGCGTGTTGCTCGATCGCAATTCGATAGTAGTGAGTTACGATCACAAACGTGGTGAACCCCGTGGGAAATACAACCCGCTGCAGGACAGGCAAGCTGCCGGCAAAGGCGATTGCATTGAATGCGGAAGCTGCGTGGCGGTTTGCCCCACAGGAATTGATATCCGTAACGGAACACAACTGGAATGCATTAACTGTACCGCCTGCATCGATGCCTGCAACGCCATTATGCAGAGAATCAAAAAGCCTGAAGGTTTGATTAGGTACGCTTCGGAGAGCAGTATTGCCGATCATGTTAAATTAAAAATTAATCCCAGGATCATTTTTTACTCGGTAGTGCTGAGTGGCTTACTGATACTGATAGCATTTCTTTTCTCCATCCGTACCGAGATTGAATCGACCATACTGCGGCAAAAAGGAACCATGTACCAGGAATACGATTCGGCGCATTACAGTAATATTTACATGATACAGGTGATAAACAAAACCCGTAATCGTTTGCCGGTTGAACTTAAACTTGATAAGCCTGAAAATGGCATTATTAAAATGGTAGGGAATCCGCTTGTGGTGGAAAAAGGACAGGTAGGTGAAGCCCAGTTCCTGGTGCTGATCCGAAAATCCGATCTTCATTCGTCCAATACACGTATTAAATTTGAAGTAATGAGCAATGGCAAGGAAATGGATGAGATTAAATCAACATTTGTTGGTCCTGATGCGTTGGATAGAGAGAAAGATGATTGAAAATGTGAGGATGTGAGAATTTGAGGATGTGAAGTTAGGAGACAGGGAGACAAGGAGACATGGAGACAAGGAGACTGGGAGACAGGGAGAAACTGTACCTGCAATTACATTTTTAGTGCAAATGAACCTGTCTCGATTGATTGGAAAATGAATGTTTACACAAGAATAAAATACAAGATATGAAGCTGAAGTTTAACTGGGGAACAGGTATTTTTATTTTCATCACGATATTTCTGCTGGTAAATGCATTTGTAATTTATAAAAGCCTGCAGGAGCGCTACGACCTGGTGTCGGAGGAATATTACCCCCAGGGACTTGAATACCAGAAGCAGATCGATCGTTTTGCCAATGCGAATGCCCTTTCGGGCAAAATTGCCATCACCCAGGACCAGCATAACCTGCTGATTACTTATCCTGTTGATATGAAGGGTAAAAATGTAAAAGGGCAGGTTGTTTTTTTTAGGCCATCGGATCAGAATGCCGATTTCCAGGATAGCCTGAAATTTGATAGTACCCTGATTCAGCAGGTACCTGTCAGGGAATTTATCGGAGGAAAGTATGTGGCTAAATTTTTCTGGAAAATGGATGGCAGGGAGTATGCAAATGAAATTACGTTTAGGGTGAATAAATAATAGTGTTGCTTCGTTTCACTCGCAATGACAGTGTTGCTTCGCTCTGCTCGCAATGACAGTGTTGCTTCGCTTCGCTCGCAATAACAGTGAAAAGTGAAAAGTGGAGAGCACTTTTCTTCATAAGCAAAACGTTTAACTCCAAATCAATTAAAAAAATATGTTTCTCTGGACTGCATTTATAGTAGGATTAGTAGGTAGTGCGCATTGTGCCGGTATGTGCGGGCCTATTGCCCTGGCACTGCCGCTGCGCACCGATAACTGGTTTACGCGGGTAGCCAGCGGATTGGTGTATAATGCCGGGCGGCTGGCAACCTATATGATTTTGGGTGGTATTTTCGGGTTGTTGGGTAAAGGATTGCATATGGCTGGTTTCCAGTTGTGGGCTTCGGTTGTAATTGGCAGTTTGATGATTGCTATTGTGCTGCTTCCCCTGTTGTTCAGTAAGGTGCCTTCCATAAACAATATATTCGAAAGTTATTCGTCGAAACTGTTATCTGGCTTTCGGAAATTGTTCCGCAACGGAGGTACTTTTTCGTTGCTGGGTATTGGTCTGCTGAATGGGATACTTCCCTGCGGACTTGTGTATGTCGCCGTGGCCGGGGCTATAAATTCCGGCGACGTGGTTACCGGCATGCTGTATATGGCGCTGTTTGGTGCCGGAACCATACCTGTAATGCTGGCAGTTTCACTTGCTGGCAGCATGATAAGCCTGAAATTGCGCGTATTTATCCATAAACTATCCCCTTATGTGATTGTTTTATTGGGAGTGCTATTCATCCTGCGCGGATTATCGTTGGGCATTCCATATATCAGCCCCAAAGCCGAAGCACTTACGCCGGTAGTTGAAAAGGCACATTCGTGTTGCCATCCACAGCAATAAAAACTTTTTGCAAAAGAGAATACTTTATCACATTAATCGATAATTTTACAATCAACTAAACAAACAAACAAACTATGAAAACCAGAAAATTTATTGCTTTAACAATGGCAGGGTTCTTCGGGCTTGCCTTAATGACCTCCTGTGGCGGCGGCAAAACCGGCGAGCAGGCTAATGCTGACAGCACTGCTGTTAAAGAACAAGTGGCAACTCCTGCTGTTCCTACGGCTGAGCAAATGGAAATGGGTAAAAAGATTTACGAAACACCCGGAAAATGTATTACCTGTCACCAGGCCAATGGACAAGGTGTTCCCAATGTATTTCCAAACCTTGTGGGTTCAAAATTCCTGTTGGAACAAAAAGTTCTTGCCGTTACCCAGGTGCTGAACGGATCAGCCAAAGTGGGTAATAAAACCGTTAAATATCCTGCACCAATGCCTCCGCAAACTGCATCGAAAGAAGAAGCTGTAGCCGTTATTAATTATGTGCTGAATAGTTTTGGAAACAACGGTGGCGTTGTTACACTCGACGAAGTAAAAGATGTGGTTGTTGATCCCCGGTAAATAAACCTTGTTACTATACACTGAAAAGGGAGCTGCGGCTCCCTTTTTTTATGAAATATCTGGCTGTTCGCCTTTCGGCCTTATTCAATACAAAGGCTTTTGAGCTTTTCAATATCCCCGTTAAATACATTGAAATCTACGTTTCCCTTAATTCCATCCACTTTGCCTTTTTCGCTGTGCTGCCAGAAATGCCACGGCGTTTTAAATTCATTATAAAACCTGTCGTGGTCGAAATACCCGGCAATCCACAACGGGTATGAATCGAAACTGCCATCAAGATAGGTGCTGTAGAAATTAATATTGGTATAGATAACCGGCTTTTTCCCATATTCCTTCTCAAGCTTATCGAGAATCACCTTCAGCCCTTCACATATTTTTTTCTTCGACCGGCCGTTGCTATATTCAATATCAACCACCGGAGGCAGATCGCCGCTGCTGAGTTTTACCATTTTTATAAAATTATCAGCCTGTTTCCCGGCATCGCGCGAAGGATAATAAAAATGATAGGCTCCGCGCATCAAACCGTTTTTTGCCGACTGTTCCCAGTTTTTGCCGAACAGGTCGTCCTGCCTGGTAATTCCTTCAGTAGCCTTTATAAATGCAAACGAAATCCGGATGTTGTTCTTTTCCATACGGCTTACCCTTTTCCAGTCTATAGTTCCCTGGTGCTTCGAAACATCTATGCCGTGAACTGAATATCCGCTTGGCATCAGGATACCGAAAGAAGCTACGGGTGGTGAAGCTTTCGGGTTGTCAGTTTTCAGTGAGCTCAGCCAGGCCGGCATTTTTATGAGCGCTACAAGCACGATGATTATCAATCCCGGAATAAGTACCAGGCGGAGGAGAAGCGTTGTATTTTTGGATATTTTCATTAACAAGAGGATGGTTTT
>CAYNVK010000014.1:0-17568 GCA_964400395.1 uncultured Lentimicrobiaceae bacterium
TGTGAATAAATATCTTTTTAAAATAAGCAAATGGAGTTATGGGATGATCAGTGCAAACCAGAGTAAGTTCCTGTAAAGTTTCTTTGGCTGATTTTTTATACAACTGCCTGATCCGTATGGCCTGGTACACCAGTCGTGCCAGCGTAAAAGCTATGCCGGTAATATAAATGAGAAGGATTATTTCATGCATACCCCAACCTGGCTGGCTGGTTTCAGCTTGGTTTACCAGTTTCGAAAAATCGATTGACGTAACCGGTATTGCTGCAGGAATTACTTCGGGGTCGACATTTATGTGGATGCATGGCAGGATGAGTGAACTTACAAGGCCAAACAGGAGTACTAACCTGTTCAGCATAAAGTGGGTCGATTTCCGGTTCAGGATCCAGAAAAACAGGTAAAATACCAGCAGTGATATGCTTGATTTTACCAGGTATTCAAGTATTGTATCCATCTTACTGGGGAGTTATGGTTCTGCGATAAATTGATTATAAGGGATTTCTATTCAGCCGGCTGCGTTTTGTCTTTTTGCAGTTCAATTTCAGTAAGCCTGATGAGTTCCTGCAGCTCTTTCATGCTCAGGTTATTTTCGCGGGCAAAAAAAGCTGCCATTTTTGGAAAGGAATTATTAAAATAACCCGAAAGAAATTGGTTGAAATGTTCGCCGGCATATTCCTTTTTCAGCACAAGCGGGAAGTATTCGTAAGTATTGCCGAATTGCTTGTGGCTCACAAAATTCTTTTTCTCCAAAACCCTGATCACTGACAACACGGTTGTATACGGAGGTTTAGGCTCAGGCATCTGTTCAAGTACATCCTTAATGTAACCTTTGCCCAGGGTCCATAAAATCTGCATGATCTCCTCTTCGGCTGATGTAAGTTTTTTGATTTGCATAAGAAACGCTGTAAAGTAAAACGCAGCAAATATACAACTGTAATTACAGTAATGCAACTATAAAAGCAGTAGATTAACTGAAAAATAAGTAAATAATTTTAAAGTGCTTGTAAATCAGTCAAATAAAATTGTAAAAATGTGTATATTTTTTTATTCTTTTTCAGGGAATGGCATTAAATGTCCAGAAGAATTTCCGGAATCCGGAAATATAATGCTCATGGCAATATGCACATGGAGGGTTATACCTGCAAATACTGTTCGAGTAAATGCTGCAACGAGGCATACGTATTTTGTATGGGGATATGCAGTTCATCCGGGGCGAACCAGCGAACTTCCGTAATGTCTTCTTCCAGTTGTGGTACAAGTAGCTGATTTTCGGAGCAGATCATTTCGAACCAGTAGGTTTCTTTTAAAATTTCCTTGCCTTTCCGGTCGGTATAAATATGATAGGTCGAAGGCAGCGGTTTAGTAACTGAAAGGTTTGTGAGACCCGTTTCCTCCATCACTTCGCGTAAAGCGCCATCCATTGGCGATTCATTTTTGTGCAGCTTTCCCTTGGGCAGATCCCATTTCTCCCATCGTTTTATAAAAAGGTATTCCTGTTTCAGGTTTCGCACAATGCCGCCACCGGCTTCAATCCGGGTAAACATCGCGTTAAATGTGCTGCATGCCCCGGCGAAATTATCAGTGGTTTTTATGTACAGGTTTATGCATGAATCTGTCGTCAAAAAAAAGTTGTAACATTCAGTAAGTGAGTGCTTACCGGTATATTTTACGAGCACATCAGCTGGGCCCGGATCAGTTTTAAAATCGTTGCCGATGGTAACTGTCTTTTCATTCAAAAAAACTGTATATCTTTGCAGCATGAGAAATAATTTTGAAGAAACCGGACTTATTACAGCCGAATCGCTTTTGCAAATTAAAGCAATAAAGCTTGATAATGCTAACCCGTTCACCTGGGCGTCGGGCATAAAATCACCTATATATTGCGACAACCGCCGTACGCTGTCCTATCCCAAAATCCGTACCTATCTCCGCCAGGAGTTTGTAAAAATGATAAACGAGGAGTTTGGAACCGTTGACCTGATTGCGGGTGTTGCTACCGGTGCCATTGCTATTGGTGCACTTGTTGCGCAGGACCTGGGATTGCCGTTTGTGTATGTTCGTTCCGAGAAAAAAAGTCATGGCCTCGAAAATCAAATAGAAGGCGTGGTTGAGAGCGGTCAATCGGTAGTGGTGGTCGAAGACCTGATTTCGACTGGCAAAAGCAGCCTGAATGCCGTGCAGGCGTTACGCGATGCAGGCTGCAATGTGAAAGGTATGGTTGCTATATTTACCTACGGGCTTTCGGATGCTGAAGAGAATTTTAAAGCTGCTTCCTGTACGCTACACACGCTTACCAACTACGATTTCCTGATAAAAAAGGCATTAGAGCAGAATCATATTAAGGATTCGGATATGCAATCGCTGATTAAATGGCGCGAGAATCCAAAAGGGTGGGGGCAGGACAAATGAGCAAACGTATAGAAAGCGATATAGTAAGCATCAATTGCCAGGCCGAAAAGGTATATGGTTTCCTGAGCAATTTCGATCATTTTTCGGCCTTGCTGCCTGAGCAGGTTATCAACTGGCAGTCGAACGGCGATTCCTGCTCTTTCGAAGTAAAAGGGCTGGCCACACTTGGTCTTCGTATCACCGAAAAGTTGCCTTTTACTAAAATTGGTATGCAGGGTGAAGGCAAAATTCCTTTCGGGTTTACACTCGACTCCTTTTTTGAATCTGTTTCGGAACAGCAATGCACTGCCCAGATGGTGATTAATGCGGATATGAATCCCTTCATCGCGATGATGGTTGAAAAGCCTTTGCAGAATTTCGTGGATATGCTGATAAAGAAACTGAAGGAGGAAATGGAAAAATAATCAAACCACGATAAAATAGTTTGATGATATTGAATAGCAGGCAGATAAGCCTGCTATTTTTATTTAGTCTTTATAACAAATATCACCGATTTCATACATGAAGTATGTTTAAATTATCTTTGCCTGTTAATTGAAACCGGATACATCCAGTTTTTGGTGTCATCATCATTATCTGAATGATATTCAGCGAAATGGTTAACGAAATTGGTTTTCAAAACTAAATATTTTGGGAGAACTCTACAACTGGTTGGCTGCTGATATCAGGTTTGTCGAAAGCCTGAAAGCCTGCATAAACTGTGGCACCTGCACCGCTATTTGCCCCGCGGCCGAATTTTATAATTATGATCCCAGGGTTATTGCCACCACTGTACAATCGCAGGACGATGATAAAATACGTGAACTGATGTGCAGTGACACCATCTGGTACTGTGGTGAATGTATGTCGTGCAAAACCCGTTGCCCGCGCGGAAATGCGCCGGGCCTGCTTATTATTGCCTTACGTTCGCTATCGCAGGATTTGGGCTATTTTACTGAATCGGAGAAAGGACGCCAGCAACTGGCAGTTAAGCGTGCTATAGGCGACCAGATTTTAGCCAGCGGTTATTGTATGCGACCCGATGCCGTGGTGCCTGAAATGCATCCGGAGCAAGGCCCTGTTTGGGATTGGGAGCATAAAAACCTGGTTCCCCTCATGGAAAAACTTGGCGCAAATTATAATGGAGAAGGATCGGGTGCCCTTCGAAAGGTTTCGGATAGCGACCTCGAGGAGTTGAAACGTATATTTGAAGTTACCGGTGGGCAGGAGCGATACGACAAGATCGAAGAATTCTCAAAGCAAAAAGCGGAAGAAATGGGGCTTGAATTAGGATCAGGAATGGAAAGCGAGTATTTCAAGCATGTATATACTGCCAACAATCAAAAACATAACCACCAATGAAACTGGAAGGAAAACGACTGATTTGGCAGGATTACCAGAAGGAAATTGCCGACGATCATTATTTTTACGCACGCAGTTGTATCAGGCAAACCTTTTTCCCGGGAGCTGAAGCCGTATTTGTAAAAATTCTGAAAGATGAACTCGGCAAGGATATACATGACAATGCGCACCACACTTCGTGCACAGGCATAGGATACCATTCCGATGTAGTTCCTTTTGATACCACCATGACTGTAGTTGCCAGGCAGTTTGCGCTGATGACCGAGGCAGGATACGAAAACTATGCAGCTTCGTGCATTACCAGTTTCGGCTTGTATACCGAAATCCTCGAAACCTGGCATCATTTTCCGGAAACGGAGGCTCGTATCAGGGAATTTCTTTACAAGGCGACCAAACGCGAGTTCAAAAAGCCTAAAAACCTGGCCCATGCCAGCGATATTATTTATAAGTTCAGGCACCAGATTGCGGCTAAGGCAAAATATAAACTGGTAGATAAAAATACAGGTGAACCCCTGAAAGTTGTCGAACATATAGGTTGTCATTATTCCAAAATGTTTCCGCATAAAGGCATTGGCGGTGCTGAGTATCCGTATGTGCTTTCGGGTATGATTGAAGCCTGGGGAGGTGAAGTAATCGATTATCCCGAGCGCCGGCATTGTTGCGGATTTGGTTTCAGGCAATACGTGGTGCAGGCCAACCGCGGGTTTTCAATTTCCTGTTCCAAAAAGAAATTCGATTCCATGGAACCCTACGAACCGGATATGATTATTACCAACTGCCCGGGTTGCCCGATGTTCCTCGATCGCTGGCAATATGCGCTCAGTGAGATGGAAGGCAAAACTTACGGTAAAAATAACCAGGGAATCCCGGTGTTTACTTACGAAGAAGTGGCAGGGATGCTCATGGGTTACAATCCATGGGAAATAGGCCTTCAGGTTCACCAGGTTCAGGCCGAGCCTTTACTCGACAAAATTGGGATTCCTTACGATGCTTCGCAGAAATTTAAAGGTAAAAATGGTGAAGATATTGGTATTCCTGAATCTCCATCGTACTTAAAATTTTATGCTGATTAACACCCGCAATGGGTTTTAAAATACTCGATTTATAAAGTCACACAACTCACTTACGCATGGCAAAACACGTTGTAGTTATTGGAGCAGGTCCGGCAGGTCTCGAAACTTCGGCCAGCCTGGCAAAAATCGGCTTCAATGTTACATTGGTCGAAAAGGAAGACTTAAGCGGCGGGCATCTGAAAAAATGGCATGCTTTATTTCCCTCCCTTATGCCGGGCCACGAAGCATTGGACAGCATCCGGAAAGGACTCAACCCCTTGGTTAAAATGCAGGTTTCGACCAAGATAACTGCCATGGAAGCTGTGAATGATTATTTTACGGTTACCGGTCACAATGGCTGGCAGGCTAAAGCCGATGCGGTTGTGATGACTACCGGATTCCAGCTTTTCGATGCACGCCGTAAGGAAGAGTATGGTTACGGCATTTATGAAAATGTTATTACCTCAGCCGACCTCGAAGAGCTGTTTGCTTCGGGCAAAGAACTGCTGAACCGCCATGGCCGCAAGCCTGAAAGAGTTGGATTTGTGCACTGCGTGGGTTCGCGCGACGAAAAAGTAAATAACCTCCATTGTTCAAAAGTATGTTGCATTACAGCCGTAAAACAGGCCATTGAGGTAAAGCAAAAGCTTCCTGATGCCGAAGTTTTCTGCTTTTATATGGATTTGCGTATGTTTGGCCGGCATTACGAAGAATTGTACAAGGAGGCACAGGAGAAATACAATATCCAGTTTATCCGCGGCAGGCTCAGCGAAGCAACCGAAGACCAGGAAGGCAACGTGGTGGTGAAAGTTGAAGATACACTGCTCGGCAAACCACTACGGATCAAAACCAGCCTGCTGGTGCTTATGGCAGGCATGGAGCCCCGGGCAAACACCCGGTCGCTGGCCAGGCGAATGGGTCTAAAAACGGTTTCGGATGGTTTTATTCAGCCTGTTGATGAGGTATTACACTCCAATTACACTGAAATTCCCGGGTTGTTTGTGGCAGGAACATGTTCGGGGCCTAAATCGGTAGCCGATACCCTTGCCGATGCCCGTTCAGCAGCATTTGCCGTGGCCGATTTTTTAAAGAAATAATATGCCGCGATGGATAAAAAAGCTGTAAAATTCGGATATGTAGTGACACGCGACAGGCAGATTGATTTCGATGCCAACGATCATAGCATAAGCCGGATAGTGGCTGATGCTGAGCCATCGCTCAACCTCTGCATTTCGTGTGGCACCTGTTCCGCCACCTGTTCAGCAGCGCAGTTTACCGATTTCAGCCTCCGCAAAATTATACTCCTGGTGCGCCGCGGCGAAACCAAAAGCCTTGAAAAAGAAATTTCGAAATGTATGCTCTGCGGCAAATGCCAGCTGGTATGCCCGCGCAACGTAAGCACGCGTAACCTCATACTTCAGATCAGCAAAGCATTAACAACTGTTCATCCATGACCTTTGACCTTTTTGTTCTTCCTTTTTTTATAGGGCTGCTTTTTCTCATGGCTGTTCTGGTCATTAAGTACAGCCGGTGGATTGCACTGATGGATGCTTCGGACAGGGTGAAGGCCGGCATGGCACTGTTTTCAGTTAACCTGCTTAAATCACTCAGGGAAGTTTTCCTCGAAAGCCTGTTGCATCGTAAAATGTTTAAGCGCAATGCATTACTGGGATATATGCACATGAGTTTTGCGCTGGGCTGGTTCTTGCTGATTGTGATGGGAAACCTCGAGTCGCGTATTTACAGCGGCGGGCACATCAATCCTCCATACTACCCCATTTTCCTCAAATTCTTTATTCACGATAAAAGGGTTTTGCCGTTCGAAATATTTACGCTGCCCGGCTTTTTCCGGTTTATCATGGATTTGTTGCTGCTTTATGTGCTCTCAGGTCTTGTGCTGGCGCTTTTTAAACGCACACGTTCCAAATGGTTCGGGTTAAAGCGTACCACAAAACACAACAGTTTCGATCGGTGGGCGCTCACTGCATTATGGCTGATATTCCCGATGAGGTTGCTGGCCGAGAGTTTCACTGCCGGTATATACCAGGGTGGTGGTTTCCTCACCAATACGTTAGGAAGTTTCTTTGCGCTTATACTGCCCATTCAGTACCTTGCTTACCCGGCCTGGTGGGCATATTCAACCATGTTAGGTGTATTCTTCGTTACACTTCCCTGGAGCAGGTTTATGCATATCCCCACCGAAATAATACTTATCTTTTTACGAAATGCAGGAATCGAACCCGGTAGGTACCCCGGCAGTTTCAGTGAAGTTGAAATAAGGTCGTGCCCTCGATGCGGTGTTTGTATTGATGTTTGCCAGATGAACCAGGTTGGCCTTACAGGATCTACTGCCGTATATTTCATCCGGTCTCTGCGCGATAAGCAACCTGATGTTTCGCTGAACGCCAACTGTATGATGTGTGGCCGGTGTCTGGAAGCTTGCCCGGTTGGCATTGATACGCTGGGGCTCAGGGTGGGAGCAAGAAGTGTAGATAATAAACTGATAATAGCTGATTTCAGCTATCTGCCCAAACTACCGGAAACTGAAAAGAATGTAGATGTGGTATATTTTGCCGGGTGTATGGGACATCTTACGCCAGCCGTAAAACGTGCCATGTTGCAGATATTTGATAAAGCCGGAGTTAATTATACCTTTCTCGATGAGGATGGTTCAATATGCTGCGGACGGCCCCTTAAACTGGCAGGGATGAAAGATGCGGCATTAAAACTGGTTGCCGAAAATACCTCGAAAATTAAGCGTACCAACGCCAAAATACTGGTAACCTCGTGCCCGATTTGTTATAAAGTTTTTAACAGTGATTATCAGCTTGATGGTATGCAGGTGATGCATCATTCGGTGTTTATTGATAAACTGGTCGGAGAGAAAAAAATTAAACTCAATCCATTGGGTATAACAACCGTATATCACGATCCCTGCGAACTGGGCCGCGGATCGGGCATTTACGAGCAACCACGCCGTGTGCTGAATCAAATTTCGGAAGTAGCCGGAGTTACGGAGGAACGCGCTGATTCCCTGTGTTGCGGTGGGAGTATTGGCGAACTGAACATGAATGCTGCCCAGCGTAATGTAATCCGCGACAACGCCCTCAGTGTGCTTTGCGATCCAAATCCCGATATTCTTGTTACAGCCTGCCCGCTTTGCAAAAAAACTTTTGAATCGGGAAATTTAACACAGGTAAAGGATATCGCTGAAATTGTGGCTGAAAGTATGAACCAGGAAAAAACTACGCTGAAATCAGCGTCTTTGGCCGAAGTGTAAACTTATTTGCTGCTTTTTTATTTGTATCGAGTTGATGATTTTAAAAAATGAAGTCATTAGCTGGCTGATTTATATGCATCGAAGGAAAATATTCAACTACCTATTCCTGTAAACAAATTTCAGTGAACCATAAAGTAAACCAGGAACACTGGTCCGGCTGTGTTTTTCTCTTTCCGGAAATACCAGGCAAGAACATTCCTATGTGATATTCTATGTGTTCTTTGTGCCTATGTGGTTTTATTTCATAGATGGGATAAGTAGTTCTAATTTTAAATATAATCTGCGAAACTTAATATTTTATCGTCCGGAAATTCTTTTGTTTTTAATTCACTTTTTTCAAGTAAACGAATATTTGTTTAATACGGTTTTTATTGCGTGATGCCTGATAAGTAATACATATACAGTGCTATATCACATCAGGGAAGAGCTGATTTGTGCAAAATTATTTTGAATTGGCATCAAAATGTCTTATCTTTAGGAGGTGAATCCGTGTACATCATTCATCGCTTGTATTCCTGATCGCGAAGATCAAAACTCACCTGATGTATAATCCCCAAAACAACTGCATTATGAAAACCAGGTTATTCTTTACAATGGTATTGCTGCTTGGAGGGTTAATTCTGATTCAAAACTGCAAACCCACCCAAAAAGAACCCGTCATCGGTCTGCTGATGGACCAGTACAATGTTGAACGATGGGCACAGGACACAACATTCTTCATCACAAAGGTAAAAGCCCTGGGAGGCAAGGTAATTTGTCTGTCAGCCAATGGCAGCCCTGAACGACAGATCGAACAGGCGAAACAACTTATCAGTCAGAAAGTCGATATCTTGGTAGTGCTGCCGGTTGATCTGCGAAAAGCTTCCGAAATTGTTAAGCTGGCCAAGGACGCATCGATAGGCGTAATTTCCTACGACAGGCTTATTCAGGATGCTGATGTTAATTATTATGTATCGTTCGACAATGTAAAAGTGGGCCAGTTGCAGGCCGATTACATTAAGAACAGGCTACAGACCGGTAACGTGGCCATTATCGGCGGAGCCTTAACCGACAAAAATTCATTCTTACTCCAGTTCGGGCAGATGGGTATTCTGCAACCCTATATCGAAAGAGGAGATATTAAAGTGGTGTACAACAAAATGGTCGACAGCTGGAGCTTTGATGCCGGATACGAGGCTGCCAAAGAATGCTTGAAGAATTATAAAGTTGATGCCTTTATTGCCGGCAACGATCTGCTGGCAAGAGGAGCTATAAAAGCATTGCTGGAGCGGGGCCTGGCCGGGAAAGTGCTGGTTGCCGGCCAGGATGCGGATACGCAGGCCCGCGAGTACATTATACAGGGTTACCAAACCATGTCAGTGTATAAATCAATTGAGGATATTGCATCCAATGCCGCGCGTATGGCAATGGATATGGCTCATGGAAACAATATATTTTATGCTACCTACACCGTGAATAACGGCTTTAAAATGGTGCCTTCGCTGCTCATCGACCCGATTTCGGTGAACAAAGGAAATATTGGGATGGAGATTGACACCCGGAAGAAAATTAAATAATCAACACAGTAAGATAACGCATTAACCACCTGGGTTTACTCGATTTACATCGATGTATCTTCTGTAGATTTGTCCTGTAAGTGAGTGAAATGCCCTGTTATTCAGATCACAAATTTAACATCTTTCAGATCGCAGGTTATTTCCTGAAGTGCCTGTGTTTGTAGCATCAATTGCCCGTAAGAGCTTGTTCCGGTGATACGGGCTGTAATCTGCACATTGTTTATTCTATACAAGTGCCATTCCATGAGCCGGTACATAGCCTGGTAATATTCATTTTCTATCAGCCGGCCTTTATTTTGTTGTACAAGGCTATATTTTTCGAAAATGGAACTCAGCAGTTTCCGGAGAACTTCATCCAGGTTATAGTCTTTTTGTGTAATCATCCTGAGCGATACCGGGTTTGGAGCATCACTTTTAAAAATTTCCTGGTTTACATTCAAACCAATTCCTGCAACCACATAATCAAACCGGTAACCTATAATTGAATTCTGGATAAGGATGCCGCATACTTTTTTATCACCAATGTAAATATCATTTGGCCATTTTATCGAAACAGGGCTTTGCGGAAGTTCTGTTTTCAGGAAATTATAAATTCCCAGCGAAATGGCTTTGTTGAGGATAAACTGCTGGTCGGCGGCAAAAGCCGGGTAAAGAATAACAGAAAATGTAAGATTTTTATCTTTTTCACTTTCCCAGGTGTTGGTATCGGTGCCTTTGCCACGGGTTTGGTGGCTTGTAACCACAACACAGCCTTCGGCAGGCCTTTCTTTAGTCAGCAACTCAATCGCGTAACTGTTGGTCGAGCCGGTTTCGGGCAAATGTATGAAGGTAGGTTGTATCAAAATCGTGAAATGTAATTAACTACTTTTAAGAAACAAAGTTAAAACAAATAACACCTTATTGCGTTGAAAAATGCAGGAATCAATATGTGACAAATTGTCGCGTTTGTAAAAAGGGACTGATGTTTGTTAAAGTATCAGCACGAATTACAAAAAAACATATGCCCTAAATCCATACCTTTGCATTACATGAAGTATGGTTTATATCAGCATTACAATTTGTGAAACCTGAAACGAACCTGGCACTGCCCCGAAAAGCCCGTTACGGAACGCACCGGTGTTTGAAGTTGGCAGCCTGAAAATGAAATAAAGAAATTAAAACACTATAAATGGCAAAAAGGAAAAAGAGTGAAACCTCAGAAATGCTTGCAGATATCATTGTAAAAGGATTGCAGGAAAAACAAGGTATTGATATTGTAAAACTAAATCTTTCAGGTATCCCCAATTCAATAACCGATTACTTTGTGATATGCCATGGATCCTCGCGTTCGCAGGTTGATGCGCTTGCTGATTCGGTAATGGCCGAAGCAAAAAAAGCTATTGGGGTTTTCCCCATGCACAAGGAAGGCTTTGAAAACTGCGAATGGATTCTGCTCGACTTTTTCGATGTAGTGGTGCATATTTTCCAGGCCGAGAAAAGAGAGTTTTACCAGTTGGAGAAACTGTGGGCCGATGCCCCACGCGAAAATGTGATAGAAGTTAGAAGTAAAAAGTAAAAACAATTAATACTCTTTTGATAATGAGTAACGAAGATAATAACAACAAATCTGATAAATCGCAGGGACCTGGCGGACCGAAGATGCCTAAAATGCCAAAGATGAGATTTAATTTCTATTGGATTTATGGCTTGCTGGGTGTAATCCTTTTTGGACTCTATCTCAACAATATGGGAGCCACTACCAAGGAAATTGGTTGGGGCGACCTTAAAGTGATGCTCGAAAACCAGGAAATTGAAAAAATATACCTGGTAAACAAAGAGCAGGCTGAAGTATACATCAAAAAGGAAAAACTTTCCCTTCCCAAATTTAAGGATGTTAAACCTGCCAATTCGTTAACATCAACCTCACCCAATTACGTTTACCAGATTGGATCTGTCGAAACCTTCGAAAAAGATGTTCGCGATGCACAGGTAAATGTTACCACCCCGATTTATGTTAAAAATGTAACCCGCAAAAACTGGGGTGGCGACATCCTGGGCTGGATTCTTCCGATTGTGGTTCTGGTAGGGCTTTGGTTCCTCATCATGCGTATGATGACCAAAGGCGGTGCCGGCGGTGGCGGTCAGATTTTTAATATCGGCAAATCGAAAGCCCAGCTTTTCGATAAGGATACCATGGTTTCTCTGAACTTCAACGATGTTGCCGGTTTGGAAGAAGCCAAAGTGGAGGTGATGGAAATTGTTGAATTTCTGAAAAATCCGAAAAAATATACTGACCTGGGAGGTAAAATTCCGAAAGGCGCCTTGCTTGTTGGCCCTCCCGGCACAGGTAAAACCCTGCTTGCCAAAGCCGTTGCCGGCGAAGCAAAAGTCCCGTTTTTCTCACTGTCAGGTTCTGATTTTGTCGAAATGTTTGTAGGCGTCGGAGCTTCGCGTGTGCGCGACCTCTTTAAGCAGGCAAAGGAAAAAGCACCCAGCATTATTTTTATCGATGAAATTGATGCGGTAGGTCGAGCCCGTGGTCGCAGTGCGATGACCGGTGGTAACGACGAACGCGAAAATACGCTTAACCAGCTGCTCACCGAAATGGACGGTTTTCAGACCAATGCCGGGGTTATTATTCTTGCAGCTACCAACCGCGCCGATATTCTCGACAGGGCACTGCTGAGGGCCGGTCGTTTTGACAGGCAAATTTATATCGAGCTCCCCGACCTCGAAGAGCGCAAAGCCATTTTTAAAGTGCATATGCGTAACCTGAAGCTCGACGAAACGATGAGCGTTGAATTTCTGGCAAAGCAAACACCGGGTTTTTCGGGCGCCGATATTGCAAATGCATGTAACGAAGCAGCGCTTATAGCTGCACGTAGCGACAAAAAAATGATAGGCAAACAGGATTTCCTCGATGCTATTGATCGTATTGTAGGCGGGCTCGAGAAACGAAATAAAATTATTTCGCAACACGAAAAGAAAGTTATTGCTTACCACGAATCAGGACATGCCGCTGTAAGCTGGCTGCTCGAATATGCCCACCCGCTTGTTAAAGTTACCATTGTTCCGCGTGGCAAAGCCCTGGGTGCCGCATGGTACCTGCCCGACGAACGACAGATTACCACCTATGAGCAGATGATCGACGAAATGGTTGCAACCCTGGGCGGACGTGCTGCCGAAGAAATAGTTTTCGGAAAAATTTCGACCGGCGCGCTCAACGACCTCGAGAAAGTTACCAAACAGGCCTATGCCATGGTTGCTTTTTATGGTTTAAATAAAAAGATCGGCAACATCAGCTATTACGATTCATCAGGCCAGAGTGAGTATTCTTTCTCAAAACCGTTCAGCGAAGAAACTGCCCGCACCATTGATGAAGAAATTCATAAAATGGTTGAGCAAGCCTACGACAAGGCAAAACAGCTGCTCACCGAAAATCGTGAAAAACTGAACCAGTTGGCTGAAATACTGCTGCAGAAAGAAGTAATTTTCCGCGAAGACCTTGAAAAGATTTTCGGATTACGTCCTTTCCCTGATCACGATCATGTGATGATTAACAGCAATGGCGATACCAAGGAACTGAAAGAAGCTGAAACACCGGCTGCCGAAAACAATTCAGCGGAGATGCCCGCGGCCGGGTTACCCGAAGATAATGAAACAGGGGTTTCGCCCAAGCCTGAAATCCCTGCATAAGTTTTTATCTTTTCAGTTTTCACATTTAAAAATGTTTAAATTTACCTTGTTCAAAAAAATCAGATCGGGTAAATAATTTTAGATCATAATGGAAGAAAGTACATCAAGGGAAAAGGTGCTTAAAAAAGTGCGTCATGCCTTAATTTATAAGACTGACAATCCTTTTCCCCATGTTGATTTCGATTCGCCTGTTTACAAACCCATGGGTGATACCCCTGATGTGAATTTTGCCCAGGAGTTTACAAAAGTAGGGGGCGTGTTTATTTATTGCGAAAACGAAGCCGAAGTTGCAGCAACCTTGTCGGCCCTCAATATTGAGTGTAACTGGCAGAATATTTATTGTGCCGAACCCGAATTGCAATACTTACTTACCCAGGCAGGTGTACCTTTCGATTCGGACGAAGAAAGTCTGCAGCAGCTAAACGTAGGCATCACCAGCTGCGAATTCCTGATATCCAGGCTGGGTAGCATTATGGTTTCGTCGAAAAACAGCCGCCGCCTCAACGTGTATCCCGAAACGCATGTAGTGATTGCTTATGTCGATCAGCTTGTTGATGATCTGAAAGATGCTTTCATAGCTGTTCAGAAAAAATATTCAGGAAAACTGCCTTCTTTGCTTTCGGTAATTACTGGTCCCAGCCGTACGGCTGATATTGAGAAAACCCTGGTAATGGGCGCTCATGGCCCCAGGCAGCTTTTTGTAATACTGGTGGAAACACCGGCCACTGAGGACGAAATTTAAGATGCATGTTCGATAACTGGGTTGTAATTTACTCATCCGATCAGCTTTATGAAGTTGAAATGGTGAGGAATTATCTGAACGACCATGGTATTGAATGTGTTGTAATGAATAAAAAGGATTCAGCATACATGTTTGGCGATATCGAAGTTTATGTTCCTACCGAAGAAGCTTTCAGCGCCAAACAACTAATACTCGATTTTAAAAGTGAATAATCTTGCAACCCGCTCTCTTACAGCAGTTTTTTTCGTAATAGTAATGGTTGGCTCGGTAATGCTGGGTCAAACCGTTTTTGCTATTTTGCTCTTAGGCATAACGTATCTGAGTATTTCGGAGTTCGTTACCATAGTTTCGGGCGAAAAGGTGCAGCCATCGCCCTGGTTAACTATTACAGTAAGCATGATCAGTTACGCCGTGCTGGCAGCACATGCGCTGGGTCTTATTGCAATGGAATGGCTGGTGATTATCGTCCCGTTCCTGTTTTTAATTTTTGTTGTCGAATTGTGGCGCAATAAAAAGCACCCTTTCCTGAACATCGCCATAAGCGTGTTGGGGATAATTTACATCGCATTTCCGTTTGGGCTTATGATCCATTTTTTTGATGCCATATACCTGACAGGCACAATGCATTACGGAATAGCGCTGGGTTACCTGTTGCTGTTGTGGTTAAATGACACCGGTGCCTACTTTGTTGGTTCGCTGGTGGGGAAACACAAACTCTTTGAACGTATTTCGCCGGGTAAAACCTGGGAAGGAAGCGCCGGCGGTGCATTATTCGCATTAGCAACGGCCTGGGGATTATCCATGCTGTTCTTACAGCTTACTACCATACAGTGGTTGATACTTGCTGTTATTGTTGTTATTTCGGGTACGCTGGGCGACCTGGTTGAATCTATGCTGAAACGCAGCCTTGGTATCAAAGATTCGGGCAACATTCTTCCGGGGCACGGCGGTATGCTCGATCGGTTCGATGCAGTGCTAATTTCAGCGCCATTTGTTTTTGTTTATCTTGCCCTTTTTTGCAGGTAAATAATCTATAAATTAAAGATCATCCTGCAAATAAAATTATTGATGTTTTTCATTTGGATTCCCATGCCGAATTCATCCCAGGTTTGTAAATAAGTGATCAGCGGAAGTGAGTAAATCCGATTTTAACTTAAGCGGGTGTGTTTCATAAAGTTATTTGTTATCAAATCAATTGACTGGTATTTTTGGAATTTAGGCTAAAAGGATACGCATACTTTGCACCCAATCTTTAACATCTTTTTAACAAAAAAGAAAGTCGGATGTCTAATAAATCCCTATACTTTTGCGTTACCATTTTGCGAAACCATTTAACAAATTATATTTATGAAAAAAGTTGCTCTTGTAATTTCATTGTTCAGTCTCATTTTTGCTTTCACTGTAACTACAGTATCCGCGCAAAAAGTTACTACTGCTGCTAAAGCCAGCACCGAAAAAGTAAGTACCAGCAAAGATGCTCCGGCAAAATCATGCTGCGCTAAATCCGAAGCTAAATCATCGGCTGCTTGCGCTAAAGAAGGCGAAGCTAAAGAAGGTTGCGCTAAATCATGCAGCAAAGCTGAAGGTAAAAGCTGTTGCAAAAAAGGTGAAGCTAAAACTGAAGCTGCTCCGGTTCCCAAAAAGAACTAATTAAAAGTAAAAACAAAAAAGCCGCTGATTTTCAGCGGCTTTTTTTTGCCTTATCCTATCCGGCTTAATTTATACTATTATAATTCTTTCATTATTTCGTCAAGCGAAAACACTTCAAGGGTTACCGGATCGTTATGTTGTTTCCTGTCGTGGTTCACATAAACCTGGTCAATTCCCAGCTGCCGGGCACCGGCAATATCCACCTCAAGGTCGTCGCCAATCATAATACTCTCAGCAGCCAAAGCCCCTGTTTGGCGAAGTGCATATTCAAAAATTTCGGGATCTGGTTTTTTGAAGCCTGCCGCCTCGCTGGTAATTACACGCGTAAAATAACGATCCATCCCCGAGGTTTTTAACTTTCGGTATTGAACCTCTTCGAAACCATTGGTAATGATATGAAGGATATATTTGGGAAACAGGTAGTCGAGAAGTTCCTTGGCATGTGGGAAAAGATAGGTTTTTGACGAAATCCCTTCAATAAAACCCGAAGCCATGGCTTCGCCAAGTTCGCGGTCGTCAACACCAAGCACGCAAAGCGTGTCGTAAAAACGCCTGAAATTCAATTCGTCTTTACCTACTTTATCTTCGCGGTAAAGCGCCCATAAAGCCTGGTTTATCCCCACATATTTTTCCCTGAAGGTTTCGTAATCACTAATGCCTTTTTCCTTCAGACTAAGGTTTTCGAACATCTCTCTTTTTGTTTCCTCTGCATTCCTTTCAAAATCCCAAAGTGTGTGATCGAGGTCGAAAAATATATGTTTATAATCTTTTTCCATTCGTTTTGTACAATTGCTGCAAAAGTAAGCCATGCAGTGCAGAAAAAAAATTTTATTCATTTTGTCAGGAATAATAAAAATTGTCGTATTATTGTAATATCAAAATAATATCAAAACAAAATGGAAAAAGAAAAATTAGATTCGACATCATCAGGCTATACCGGCTTGTTGATTATGCTTTTATTCCTGGCCGGCGGGATACTCTTGCTGGTATTTTTTAAGGAAGTTTTATTTGGCCTCATCGGCGGACCTGTTTTGCTGGTGCTGGCATCATTCATGTCAGCCGGCTTCCTGGTAATTAACCCGAACGAGTCATCGGTACTTACCCTGTTCGGTGACTACAAAGGAACCCTGAAACGGAATGGCTTTTACTGGGTAAACCCGTTTTTTGTAAAAAAGAAAATATCGCTGCGTGCGCGGAATTTTAACAGCGAATTGTTAAAGGTGAACGATAAACTGGGAAACCCGATTATGATTGGGATAGTTTTGGTTTGGAAGGTTGAGGAAACCTTTAAAGCTGCTTTCCAGGTTGATGACTACAACCGCTTTGTCGAAATTCAGAGCGAATCGGCTGTGCGCAAGCTGGCAGGGCATTATGCCTATGATAATTTCGACGATGAACAGTCGGAGATCACCTTACGTGGAGGGGGCGAAGAAGTAAATCATGTGTTGGAGAAAGAACTTGCCGAACGCCTGCATATTGCCGGAATCAATGTAATTGAGGCACGCATTGCCCACCTGGCGTATTCGGCCGAAATTGCGCAGGCCATGCTGAAGCGACAGCAGGCCACAGCCGTTGTAGCTGCCCGTACCAAAATTGTGGAAGGCGCGGTTAGTATGGTCGAAATGGCGTTAAACAAACTTTCGGACCGGAAAATTGTAGACCTGGATGATGAACGAAAAGCTGTGATGGTTAGTAACCTGTTGGTGGTTTTATGTTCGGATAAGGATGCATCGCCTGTAGTGAACACAGGTTCAATTTACTAAGTGTATGGAAAGGCTTATTTACAAAGAGGAACAATCATTTCGCAATTCATTTATGCTATGGATTTTGCTGGCAGTTATATTGCTGATGATCTCCGGATTTGGG